>NZ_JBHTRF010000007.1:0-200631 GCF_042796115.1 Kitasatospora sp. NPDC056446
GCAGGGCGGCTAGACGAGCCCGGGTGGTCTTCTGCTGGGGGCGCGCATCGTCCAGCCGTTCCCGGGCGGAGGCGAGCGCGAGGTCGCAGGCGGTGAGGTGCTTCTCAGCTTCGACGGCGTGTTCGCGGGCTGATGAGAGTTCGGAGTCAAGGCTCGTCGCCTGGGCGACGGCCTGCTCGTAGCGGCGTGCCGCGTCGTCGGAGTCGCCGTGGGACTGTGTCTCGGTGAGCTCGGCCTGGGTCTCGAGCACCGTGGTGTGTGCGGTCCGGGCAATGTGCTGAAGTTCGGCGAGGTGCTCGGCGAGAGCGGTTTCGTCCGGGAGTGTCCGAAGGGCGCGCTCAAGTCTCGGCAGTAGCCGCGAGGTCATCTGCTGTGAGCAGTCGGTGAGTGTCTGGGTGCGTGTACGGCCGTCCTCGATCAGGTCGGCCAGGCTGTCGGGGTCGGCAGGCAGGTCCAGGCTCCGTGCGCGGGCCGTCCAGTCGGTGTTCCGGCGTTTGTGCTCGGCCGCGGCGTCGTCGGCGCGCTGGCGCAGGGCCCGGGCCGTGTCGTGGCGTCGGTGCGCTTCCTTGGCGGTGCGGGCCCGTTCCGCCTCGGCGTTGGTCAGCTCGCCTCGTGGAGGGAAAGCCCGCGCCTGACGGCGGACCGCGTCGCGCTGCCGTCCTCGATCGGCGGCGGTGTCGCGCTCGTGGCCGGCGAGGATTTCGAGTTCCTCGGCGGCCGCGTCGAGTTCGTCGGCTCTGACTCGTGCTGTTGCCAGACGCGTGCGGGCGCCAATGTGCGAAGCGGCGGGGATCTCGGCGACGGCGGCTCGCGGGTCTGCGGTGAGGGGGCCGATCGCGAAGGTGCCGTCGCGCCCGATGACCGGGGCGGCGGTACCTCGGTGGCCGGTGGCACTGTCGGCCAGGGCGATGCGTTCCAGGACTGCCCGGGCGAGTTCCGCCTGCGGATGGCTGGGGACGACGGTGAGGACGGCGGTCAGATTGCCCTCGCACGGGCTGGCGCCCGCAGGGCTGACTCGCCAGGCGTGAGTGGCGGCGCCGTCCGCGTGTAGATGGGCTCCGAGGATTCCCGAGTTGGCGAGCGCCAGCTCGATGAGTGCTTTCTGGTCGTCCTTGTGGTCGGCTTCGGGGTGCCATTCGAGCAGCGCGCCGAGTGCGGTGTCGTCGTCTCCGGGGCCGGCCCAGTCCGGGCGCGGCAGCGGGAGCAGCTTTCCGGCGCGCAGGCGGCGGGCGTCGTCGCGGTTCTGTCGGGCCGCGTGGTCATAGGCGGCTGCGGCTTCGAGGTGCTGCTTGGCTTGGTTGTCGTGGGCGGCTGCGGCGCTCTCGCCGGTGTGCAAGGCCTGCTCGGCCCAGGTGTTGAGCTGGTCGCGTACGGCGGAGGGTTCGGCGTGGGCGAGGGCTTCGACGTCGTCGGTGTCCCAGATCTGCTGCGCGTCGCGGTGGGTGGCCGGCTCGTCGGTCAGGCCGCGCAGATGTGGGTGTGCGAGCGCCCACCGGGCGACGTCGGCGAGTGTCTGATGGGCAGCCGAGCGGGCGGCCGCGGTGGCGCGCTCGTGGGCCTGGTCGGCTTCGTCGTAGGCGTTCTCGGCGTCGGTCGCCTTGCGATGCGCGGTTCGGGCTTCCGTGTCGGCGGCGGCGACGCGCTCGTGGTCCCGCAGGACGAGTGCGGCCTTGTCCGCTGTGGCGCGACGTTCCTGGGCTGCGGCCGTCCAGTCGGTGGCGAGGTTTCGCAGGCTCGCGTCGTCGTGTGTGAGGGTGATTCCCGGCCCCGGGTCGACGGCTTGGTCGGCGACGGTCCGGGTGGCGCGGGCCCGGGGGTAGTGGGCGATGAGGGTTTCGAGCGCGACGGGCCGGGCACCTGCGTCCTGCGCGGCCGCCGCGATCTCTTCGATGTCGCCGATGACGTCGTCGAGGGCGTCTCGGCCCGTCGCGGTCTGCTTGCGGGCCTGCTCGGCTGCGGCGCGCAGGCTGGCGTAGCTGCTGGCTGCGGCGCCCTGTTCGGCTTTGAGTCGCTTGCGGAGGTCCATGGCGCGCCCGTGGGACCGGTAGGCGTCGCTGGTTTCGATGGCACGGGCTGCGGCCTGGGCCGCGGTGTGGGAGTCGTTGAGTCGTTGGACCTCGGCGGCGGCCCGTCCGGCGGCGGACTGCGCTTCGGAGAGTTCACCGCCGCGCTGTTTGACGCGCTTTTCGCGTGTCCGGGTGTCGGTGTCTGACTGGCGGGCGGCGGTGTAGGCGGCGCGGGTGACGTCGACGACGTGCCCAGTCCACACACGGGCGAAGTCCTGCAGGTAGGTGGCGGCGTGTTCGTCACGTTCGAACGCGTCGCGGGTGGTGTTGGACTCGGCGAGGGCCTCGGCGGTGGCCGAGAGGACGTCGCCGGCCACACCGGGGAGGGACTGGCGCAGCGCGTCGGCGGCCGCGGCCGGGGAGACGTCGCCCAGCAGTGTCGGGTTGCGGACCTCGCGCAGGCGTGAGGCGAGGAGGCGCAGTTCGTCGGCGGTGGTGGACCAGATCCGGGCGGCGAGGTGCTCGACGTAGGACTCGGGGTCGGGGAACACGTGTCCGCCGGCGGCCTGGATGCGGGCGGTGAACTCGTCGATTTCGAGTGCGCCTCCGTTGGGGCCGCGCAGCGCCAGTTCCTTGAGCGGGCGGCCGGGCACGGTGAAGGGGACGACGTTCACGGCAGGTGTGGAGCTCGGCGAGTATTGGAGGCGGACGCCGAAGCTCACCACGGGGGCGGCGGTCCCCTGCGCGGCGCTCGCGGCTCGCTCGTCGTCCGGGGTGGCGAAGGTCAGCCACAGGTATCCGTAGCGGCGGCCCTTGGTGAGCGCTCCTTCGCTCATCAGCCCCTTCAGTGTGGTGGGACGTGCCTTGCCGGCGGCGAGCTTGGCCGCGTTCAGATCGAGCAGGTACGGCCACAGGGCCTCCAGCGCGGTGGTCTTGCCGGTCCCGTTAGGGCCACGCAGCAGCAGCCGTCCTGAGGCGGCTGGCAGGTCTAGATCGCCGTAGCGCCATACGTTCGACAGCCCTGCGCCGGTCAGGCGCCAGCGGCCGCCGAAGCGGGTTGCGTCTCCGGCCGGCGGAGGTGTCAGAGGGGTGCTGAAGTCCAGGTCGAGGATGTCGCTCACAGGAGGTGCTTCTCCGGGGTCTCGTCGGCTGCGGATTCGCTGAACAGTCCCTGCTGGACTTGGACGGGCCTGCTGTTCTTCGTGGCGGTTCGGCGACGGGTCGGGGTGTTGCGGGACCGCACGGTCTTGGGGACCGCGGTGCCCTCCGCCGCCCAGCGGCCGGCGGTGGGGGCGAACCACCAGGTGAAGCTGGCCTGTTCGCCTGCTGCGGGCTGCGACGGGGTGAGTCGGGCGAGGTTGGCGCCGGTCAGCAGGTCGCGGACTTTCCCGGCGAGCAGGGCCGGGTCTTGCGCGTACTCGGCTCCCCAACCGCCCTTCCCGGAGGCGTTGTTGTCCGCGAAGCCCGCCAGTGCGGCCAGCACCTGGTCCTCGGCCAGGCCGCGCCAGCCTGGTCCGGGGCCGCCGTCGCGGGTGCCGCCCAGGGCGGCGTGGTCGAGCAGCAGCAGTGCGGCATGCGCGATGGTGCCCGGTGCGGGGAAGGGGATGGGGCCGAGTTCGCGAAAGTGCCGGAAGGCGTCGTCCGGGACGACGAACGCGGCACCTTCAGCGCGGCGCTCCAGGACGAGCCCAAAAGCGTCGGCCAGGGGGCCGCCGTCGTCGCCGCGTACCCGCTGGCTCAGCCACTGTGCCTCGGCGTCGTCCAGGAGCGCGCTGTGCACGCAGGTATCGTCGACGAGCGCGCGGCGCATCCGGCGGGCCGCGTCCGGTTCGCGCTGCACCTGCTCAAGCCATGCGTGCGGGTCGGAAGCCGGATCGAGGGCGCCAGGGTTGGCGATGACGTAGGCCAGCCGGGTGTGGTGGACGGCGAGCAGCACGGGGGCCTGCTCGTCGTACAGGTAGCTGTCGAGATCGCCGTCGAGGCGCTCGATGACGCCGCGTTCGTCGAGCATGCGCAGGCCCGCGAGGATCGCGCGGCGCTCGGCCATGTCGTAGGCGACGGGAAGTCCGGCTTCTGCGGCAGCGGCGCGCGCCTGGGTGACGAGGTGCCCGACAGCGATGCGCGGCAACATCGACTCGGCAGCCGCCATCAGCAGGAAGAACCAGGAGCACACGGCGGGGCTCGGCCCTTGGGTCGCCCATTCCCGCGGACGCGGGGGCGGACTCTTCCGAAGCCGCACCAGGTCGCGTTCGATGATCAGGACCCAGCCCATGCGGGCCACCGCAGAGCGCAGGGCGGGCGCGTTGCGGCGTACTGCGGCGATCAGGTCGTCATGGCGGCCGCCGACCAACCACGGTGTGGCGGCCAGACGGCGCAGAAGCGTGGCGACCTCGGTGTCGGCCTCGGGTCGCCAGGCTTTTCGCCTGCGCAGCGGCTGGCGGGCGGGACTGGCATCCGGCCCTGGTCCGGGCTCGAGTGGCCCAGAATCCGTCCTCTCGCTCATGCTGCGCCTTCCTGTCGAATCACGGTGTCGGGGCCCTCATCCGCAAGAGGGATCAGTGGGCCGAGGCGCGGAGTGAGGCGCAGCGCGACGCGTGCGGCGGTGTCGTGTGCGGTCGCGGTGCCCGCGACCGCGGCGAGGGCAGCGGCCGAGGGACGGCGGCCGGGCTGGTGGAACAGGGCGATCCGGCCGGGCAGGAGGACGCGCCAGGTGGGGGCGGTCAGGGTGCCGGTACCGCGGCCGGTGTGGACGAGGGTGCAGGCGAGCCCGTCGCTGATCCCGGTGCGCCGGGGGCCTGTTGCGGTGGTTCGGGCGGCGGCCATGAGAGCAGCCAGTGCGGCGCGGGCGGCGGCCTCGTCCAAGTGCTGTCCTGGAATCGAGGCCAGGACCCTGGCAACGGCATCCGTGTGCTCGGCCTGCCGGCGTGCCCGGGCCTGGGCGACCTGTGCCCTGGCCGCCGTGTCGTCACGCGGCTTGGCACCCCCGCCTCGCGGGCCCGAGCGGCCGGTAGTGCGCAGCAGGGTCGGTACCGGGACTTGGGGCCCGCCGCGCCAGGACGGGTTGCGGCCAGTGTCGTCCTCGTCGGCCTGCCCGTAGAGCTTGCGCCAGGAGTGGTCACCCACTGCGGCTTGAAAGATCTGCACGCCGATCTCCGGTGTCAGCACCGCCCGGGCGAGGCTCAGAGCGCGGGTGCGGGTGGAGACAACCCCTGACGACGAGTGGAGCCGGCGCAGGTTGGCGTGCATGCTCGGCAGCGCCCGGACCAGGCGCAGCGAGAACCGTGCCGCTCGTCCGCCGCGGACGTCGAACCAGTTGCACAGTCCCTGCCAGTCTTCCGCGCGTCCTCCTCGGGAGGCGCTGAGAGCACCGGCGGCGATGAGGTCGCGGGCCTGGGAGGCGTCCACGGCGGCTTGGGCCAGCAGGCCGAACCACGGGCGGAGCACCGCCAGCGCTGCGGCCGCCCGTGCGGAGCCGGAGTCGAGCTCGGAGGCGACGCGGGTGGCGTAGTCGACGAGCAGGCCCTTGAGGTCGTTGGTGCGCTCTTCGTCCAGGTCGAACCGGTCGGCGAGGCCCACCAGCGCGTCCTCCGCGCCGACCAGGGCGGCGTCGAGGTCGTCATGGCTGGTGAATACCGTGCTGACCGCGTCCAGCATCGCGGTGTCGAGGCGAGTGGCGGCCAGTTCCCCTGTGCCCAGGGCTACGGCTAGCTGCTCGAGGTGGGTGACGATGCGGCTCAGTGACACGATCGGGATTTCCCGCACGGTCGCGGTCCCCGCCAGGACCTGCCGGTAGAAGCGCTGGACGTGTCGGCCTGCGGGACTGGCGGTGTAGCGCCAGTTCCGGGCGAGGATCTCGACGTAATGGCGGGCCCGGGTGGTGTCGGACCGCACAGAGACCGCTCCCATGGCTTTGAGCGCGTCCAGGCGCGCCTCGGCCAGGCGCGCCTCCATGCACAGTCCCGTCGCCGCCAGCGCAGCCGTGACCTCAGCGACCGTCAGGTCGGTGACCGACCCCTCCAACACATCCATGATCGCGATGTAGTCGCCGGACTCCGGCCGTACCAGGTATCCCACGACCTGGCGCGCGTCGCCCGCGCCGCTGGCCGCTTCGGGACTCTGTTCGTCTACTGTCACCACTCCCCCGGTCGCGCCGATAAGCGCATGCCCGATCTCCCGACGGAAAAGTAGCCCCCTCCCCTGACAGCGCATCGGGGTTCCCGTCAATTCACACAAATCTCCGCCGTCATGCATGACTGGAATGCGCTGCTCGACACTCGGAGCGGAACGCAGGACTGTGACCGGGCCACACCTGCACCGAAGAGGCCTCAGACCTGTTCATGAGCTGCGCTTTACGCACCCGAACGCACCGACATCCGAAGCCGGAGCGGCACCGCGGCACACGGGATCGCCGCAGTGCCACCTCACGAATTCAGCCATTCCCGCGAGTGCCTCGACAGTGGCTAGCATGCCAAAGAAACATGCCACAAATTCGATAGTGCGTTCTATTAATGCAGCCCCGTCGCGCCCAAGCCACCCAGTGCGCCGGGCCGCGTACGCCAGGGGCGATCGTTGCAGACCGAGTACCCGACCCTCGCCGCTCAGTTCGACGGCTGCGCCGAGAACCCTGGTCTGACAACCGCCATGCTCGCCCCCGCTCTGCCCTGGAGTCACGCTGGCGCTGCGCCAACTGCCGGCCCCCAGGGTCAAGTCGAGCCGGGACCGAATCGAGAGCTCCAACCACGGCCAATCGGCCTGCGACTTCCTGCTGGCAGCAAGCCGACTGCTGACCGGACATCCGGGCGACTGGGACGTCTGCTCCGCACGTGCGGGGGGCTCCCGCCGTCCGGATATCACCGTAGTCGGGCTCGGCATCGCTCCGCGCTACTGAGTCAGTGTCTGTAGGCCGCTTGCCAGGTCGGTCTGCACCAGTTCGTCGCGCTCGGCCGGTGTCAGCCAGCGAGCGGATGACCCGGCAGGGGACCGTTCCACCCAGAGCACGTCGTCGACGGCTTCGGCAACGGCGTGCAGGTGGCTGATCACCATGACGAGCCGGTCACCACCAACCTGAGTGCGCAGCACCTCGAGAGCCGCGTCAAGGGCGGCGGTGTCAAGGGCGGCGAAGCCTTCGTCAAGGAACAGAGAGCCGAGGGTAGGGCCGCTGTGGGAGTGCAGCTCGGCCAGCGCCAGCGCCAGGGCGAGCGAGGCGAGGAACTTCTCTCCGCCGGACAGCCGATTCGGGTGGTGGACGACTCCGGAGCTGCGGCTGATGATGTCGAGGTTTTCGGCGAAGCCGAATCGGTTTTCGGACATTTGCCCGAGCAGGTCGCTGGCCACGCCGAGCAGTGCATGGGTGCGCAGTGCGGTGAGGTGGCCCAGGAACTTGGCGTCGACCAGTTCGCGGCGCAGGACCTCCGATGCCTCGTAGCGGGCGGTGCCCGCAGTGATGGCAAAGTCCAGGTCAGCGGCCGGCTTGATCAGATTCTGTGCTTCCTGGCTCTTCTGGCGCTGGTGTTCGGCTTCTTTGGTTGCCTGTGCCACTGCGGCGACGAGGGGGTGGAGTGCTTGGGGTGCCGTCAGGTCGGCTACAGGATCGAACCCTTCGATGTCGGCGAGCGCGTGGGCGTGTTGGTCAAGGCTGCTCTGTGCGGCGGCTACGCGGTCGGTGGCGGTGTTGGCGTGTTCGGTGAGCTTGTCGCTCAGGGTCGAGGTGGTCGTCGACAGTTCGGCGGCATACTGGCGGACCTCGGCGATCGTCGGATCGGCCGAGATTCTCGGCACCTGGTGCCGGTCGGTCGCGTCGAGATGCGTGAGGGCGTCGGTAGCGGCCTGGGCCCATGCGTCCAGGTTGCCGCGCAGTTCGGTCAGCGGGCGCTCGAGTCTGGTGCGGGCCTCCTGGTCGAGGGCGCGCTGGTCAGCGAGCACCCCGGCCTTCTTCGCCCGTTCGGCTTCCCTCTGGTCGAACAACTCTTGGACTTCGGCTTGACGAGCAGCGACGGTGGTGGCGGCAGCGGCGACCTGGTCGGCGGCCACGTCGATTGCCTCGTGCGCCAGCATCGTTTGGATGCGGAGAGGAAGCGCGCGGACCTCGGCGGCAGTCTTGGCCACGGCGCGGGTGTGCCGTTCGGTGGCTTTCGCGGTGTCGTCGGTGTGGCGCCGATGGGCGTTCTTGCGCGCTGTCAGGGTCTTGCCGTCTGCCTCGATCTTGGCGGTGTGGCGGTGTACCTCGGCCTGCAGTTCCTCAGCGTGGTTGTCGGCTGCCTTTTCGCATGCGCTGATCATGTCCGTGACCGGCGTCGCTTCTCGCTCGGAGTGGTCAGGCTGTGTGGCACCGGTGGCGGTGCGGGCAGCCAGGACAGCGGTGGCCGCAGCCAGCGTCGCCGAAGCTGACTCGGTGTCGAATCCGGTACCGGTTTCGGCGGCGAGAGTCGCGAACTGCACGAAGGCGTGTACCGCTTCCACAGTTGCGTCTTGCGCCTTCTGCTGAGCGATCTGGTGGTCCCTCTCGCGTTCACGCACCGTCTCTTCGGCTGCGGCCGCAGCGGCGCGGGCCTTGGTGAGTCGGTTGGTAGTCGCGTCACGTGTGGTGCGCGCCTGGCTCAGCTGTGCTCTCGCTGCGGCCAGCTCGGCCGTGTCGGCCGTGTCGGCCGTGTCGGCCGCAGCTTCGGGTTCGAAGTCGATCGGGAGTTGCTGGTGGCATACGGGGCAGTCTCCCTCGGGGCTCAGTTCGGCGGCGATCGCGGCGGCCTTGTCGCGTAGTTGGAGTGCCTCCAGAACCGTCTGGGCGACCATGAGGCCGCTGTTCGCTGTGGCTGTTTCCTCTTCCAACGGGCCGAGGGTCTCCCGGGCGGATTCGCGTTTGACTACTGCGGCGGTGTGTGCGCTGGCGGTGTCGGCAACGCGGCGGGCCACCAAGAGGGCTTCTGCCACTCGGGTGCGGGCAGTGGTAGCGCTCGTGCGGATCTGCCTGCTCGTCACCGCCGCGGCGAGGGCTGCTTCTGCCAGCGGTTCACCGTGCTTGGCGCGTTCGGCCAGATCCGTTTCAGCTGTGGCGATGGCGGTGTGTTCGTCGGCGATCTGGTCGGTGAGCGTGGCGAGTCGGTCGCGCTCGCTGCGGTGTTCCTCGGCGTCCGCCGCGAGGGTCTCCAGGAGCATGGCGGCCTTGGTGAGGGCGTCCCGGCCTTCTCCTTGCGTGTCTGCCGCGGTGATCGCTGTGGTCAGCTCGGCTTCCAGGGCTTCTGCTCGAGCCACACGTCGGTTCAGGGTGTCATGCCGCGCGGCGATGTCGGTGGCGACGGGCTCGAGTGCGTCGAGGACGGTGTTGACGCCAGCTACCGTGCGCGTCGAAAGGCTTTGGGCGGCGGCGGCGGCGCTGGCCGCGACGCAGCGGGCTTCGGCGGTTTCGTTCCGCAACGCGGTGATGCCGTCGATGGCGGTGCCCAGGCGATCGGCGCGGGCTGCGGCAACGGCGGCGGCCGAAGCGGCCTGTTGGGCGTCCTGTGCGGGGCTGTCCGGCATCCCAGCGCGCTTGGCTTTCGCATCACCCAGAAGTGTCTGGAGTGTGCGGGTGTGGCGGTCAGCCATCCGGTGGACTGACTCCAGCGAATCGGCGCCGAACAGTTCGCGCAGCCGCTCGCTCCGCTCCTTGGGGGCAGCGGTGAGGAGTTGGTCGAACTTGCCCTGTGGGAGCAGCCCGACACGCAGGAAGGTGTCGTATCCCATCTGCAGCGTGGTCTGGATGCGGGTGTCCACGGCGGTGGCGCCGTCGGTTTCCTCTCCAGTGTCGAGGTTCGTGAGGTGGTGGCGGCCGGCGTTCGGGTTGGTGGCGTGCATGGTGCGGTGGACGTGCCAGCGTTGTCCGTCGTGGAGGAAGGTGAGGTCGACGCTCATGGCCTTGGCGCCGTCGGCGATGAGCTGGCGGGATTCCTTGGCGGCCCAGGTGCTCTTGCGGAAGAGGGCGTAGGTGATGGCGTCGAGCAGGCTGCTCTTGCCGGCGCCGGTGTCGCCGAGGGCGGCGACCAGGCTTTTGCCGGTGAAGTCGATGGTTGTCCGGCTGGGGTAGCTGCGGAACCCGGTGAGGTCGAGCGTCAGTGGCTTCATGCCGTCGCCTTGGTCGCGGTGGTGTCAGTTCCGGTCAACAGACTTGAGCGGTCGATGGCGTCGAGGGGCCGGCCTGCGATGGCCGCAGTCAGCAGGGTCTCTTCGCAACACGGTGCGGGGTCGTCGGGGTCCGGTTCGGCTTGCAGGTGCGCGAAGGCGGCCATGGCGCGGTCCAGAGCCGGGCCTGTGGTACCGCGGTCGGACAAGTAGTCGCGCAGCAGATCCTCGATGTCGGGCAGTTCCTGCGTGGAGGTCTTCCGGTCCAGGACGCGGTCGGGTGCAGCGGCGCGACGCTCGTCGATGGCGACGATCGTCGCTTTGGGCAGCATCTTGGCGAGGGTGTCGGGCAGGGCCGGGTTAAAGGCCTCCACGGTCACTACCGCTTTCACCCAGGCGTCTCCGACGCGGCCGGCGCGCTGCGCGATCTCTTCCAAGGTGCCCTCCAGGCGGATCAGGCGGCGGCCGGAGGACAGCGGTACAACGTCGATGCTCGGCGCGGCACCCGGGCCGATCTCGGCCAGCACAACGCTCTTGGTGTCGCCAGCCTCGCCGAAGTCCATCTGCAGCGGGCTGCCGGCGTAGCGGGCCGGGAATCCGGCCCGGCCGACGGATTGCGGCTTGTGGATGTGACCGAGGGCTCCGTAGGCGACGGCGGGCAGGTCAGCGGGTGCGGCCGCGTAGTCCGCGGCGATGGAGATCTGCCGTTCCGAGTAGGAGGGGGTGGCCCCTTCGACGAACAGGTGGGCGGCGAAGACGAGGATGTCCTGGGCGCGGTGCCCGGTGGCCAGGCGGCGGTAGACGTCGGCCTGGACTGCACGCATCCGCTCGGCGTAGGCCGCGGTCATCAGGGCCGGGTCGGTGAAGTCGTAGGTGAAGCGGTTGGGGTGCAGGTAGGGCAGTGCTCCGATGCGCAGGGTCGACTCGCTGTTCTTGGTGGGGTATTCGGCCACCAGCAGTCCGTCGGGGCGGGCGTCGGTAGCGAAGCGGACCCTGGCCTGGTCTCCTGCGCGGGTGCCCATGTCGTTGAGGACGAATTCCAGAAATGCCAGGACGTGGGGGGTGTCGTGGTTGCCGGCAACGACGACCACCGGGGCGATCGTGCCGAGACGGCGCAGTGCATGTGCTGCGCGACGCATGTCCTCCAGGCCCGGTCGCGAGCTGTCGAAGAGGTCGCCGCTGTGCACGATCAGGTCTGGGGCCCAGTCGACGGCGATCTCGATGATCTCGTCCAGGACGGCATCGACTTCGGAGTCGCGCCGGAAGCGGCCGATCTGGCGGCCGAGGTGCCAGTCGGAGGTGTGGAATACGCGTCCTGTCACGGGGCGCCTCCCGGAAATGGTGGCGCGGGGCGGTGTGGTCCGCGCCGCAGCGGTGGAGTGGGTCAGGCTCTGCCGACTGTACACCGCATCTCAGGAAGAAGTCTGGAAAACTCTGGAACTCTGGTAGCGTAGGGAACATGAGTGATCCGCTGGACGCACTGGAGAAGAGCATCAGCACCCTGCGCCGCGCGATCCGCGACGCGGCCACCGCCGGCGACACAGAACGGGCCGGCGAACTGCGGGCGCAACTGCGCCGCGCCGAGAAAGCGTGGGACACCCTCATCGACACCGGTGAGCCGGCCACCCCGCCTCCCCGGCCAGCACCGCAGGCGGCCCCGGTCGTCCACGGGTCCCGGCTTCCGGCGCGCGAGCACGTCCACCGGGCCCTGATGCTGCTGGGGACCCCGGCGGCACCGAAACTGATCGTCAGCGTGCACGAGGCGTTCTTCTCCGGAGAGCTGTCCGCCTCCAAGCTCTCCAGCCTGCGCCGGGACGAGGAACGCTCCTACCGCTCCAGCCCCGGAGCCCGCCCGTACTACCTGTGCCCGGCCTTGGCGCACGACCTGCTCTCACCGGTGCGCGCCTTGGTGACGATCAGCACCTGGCCCCTGGAGCAGCGCATCATCGGCCCCCTGTCGCAGCGTGCCGACTACCTCACCGGCACAATCGGCATCGCCGCGGCGGTGCGCACCTCGGGCGAAGCGGCCACCCCGACGGCCGTACAGCTGATGTGGCGGCTCGCCACGAACATCCCCGACGCGACACCGAAGAGCATTTCCAGCCTTGAGAGCGCACCGGACCCTCGGCGGGTGATCGAGGCGGCCCAGGCGGAACTGGACGTGCACGCCGACGCCGACCGCGCCACCCGGGCCGAGGCTGCGCGGCGGGCCCGCAAGTCGCTCAGTGATGACCAGCAGTTGTTCGGCGCCCCGCCGCACAATGTCACCCGGCTGCAGGCCCGGCGGGCCTGACGGCCGTCCCTCACCTCATCTCCCCCGCAAGGATTTCCGGCACCGTGAACGCACCAGTCGATGACCGCCTGACGGCGCTGCGCGGTTCCGCGCAGCGCCGGGCTTACAACGCCAGGTCCCTGGCCGCTCTGGAGAACAACCCGCGCTGCACACTGCGGGCTCTGCTGGACGCCTCCGGCTCCGACAAGGCCGCGATCGCCGAGCACGCCGGCTACCCGTCCGCCTTCGGCCAGTCCTCCTTCGCCCTCGCCCGCGGCAACGTCTTCGAGGCGCTGGTGAAGGCCAACGGCTACGCCGAGCTCCTTCGCGTCCTGCGCGAGACCTTGGGGCTGACGGTGGCGGAGGTGGGCAACAGGGACCTGAACGATGTCGGCGGCGACGGCCGGTGCGAGGTCCGCCATGCCCACACCACACAGTTGCTGGTGAAAGCCGCCCAGGGAACCGGCGACAGTGCCCTGTACGACCACCCGATGCTGCGCCTGACGGTCGGCGGGCACGCGGTGTTCCTGGAGCCGGACCTGGTGGCCTTCCGCGTGAACGATCGCTTCTACATCGTGGAGATCAAGAGCTTCCCGATCATCGACGGCCAGGCCGACCCGGTGCAGGTGAAGTCGGCGACCACGCAGGCCTGTGCCTACGTCATCGCCCTGCGCGACATGCTCGCCCAAGCCGGGATCGGCCCCGCAGCGGTGTCCGACCAGATCGTGCTGGTCGCGCCGAAGGACTTCACCAACCGCCCCACGGCGGCGTTCGTCGACGCCCGCAAGCAGGTCGCCGCCCTGACCCGGCAGCTGGCCCGCCTCGAGCGCATCAAGGACCTGGTGGACCTGCTACCCGAAGGCCTCACCTTCGACCTCGCCTCCGACGGGAAGAAGGCGCAGCGTCCCGTCGAGGAGCTGACCGAGGCCTTGGACCAGGTGGAGGCGGCGTACCGTCCGGACTGCCTGAACCACTGCGAGATGGCGTTCTACTGCCGCTCCCGCGCCCGTGAGCAGGCCTCGCTGGATGTCCTGGGACCGGCGGCGCGCGAGCAGTTCGGCGGCATCGACACCGCGACCATGGTCATGGGGCTGGCCCGCGGGGAGCTGACGCCGACCGCCGACCAGAGCGAGATGGCCGTCGCGTTGCGGCACGCCGCCCGGCTACGGACCGAGTTGGACCAGACGTTCAGGGGTGCGGCATGAGCATGGTGTCGGCGTTGGCGCGGGTGCAGGCGATGGAGTCGATGACGGCGATGACGGTGACCGCCTACCGTCACCGGCGCTTGTCGGACCGGCCGCTGGTGGTCATCCCTCTGACGATGGCCGGGGAAACGGGGGCGCCGCTGGCGGCGATGGTCGGTGCCTCCAAGAGGGACGCCACCTTGCTGGTCGTGGAGCAGCCCCGCAACCGCGACCAGCGGTTCGCGTTCGCCGCCGCACTGGGCGAGCGCGTGATGGACTACATCAACTCTTTCCGGCAGGACCGCCGCGGGGAGGGAGAGAGGTCCTGGTACAGCGACGCGCCTCAGCTCCTGGTCCCGAACACCGGTGGGATCAAGGCGTTGGCCGACCTCGGGCGCATGTGCCGCTTCCGATCGACCACCGGACCGTACGCGGTCGCGGACGTCGTGCCCGAGTTCGGCATGTGGCTGACGTTCCTGGTCGAGCGGGCCGAGCAGGAAGGCACCTGCCTGCTGCTGCCTGTCACCGGTATGCTCACCGAGCACTGGGCCACTGGCCAGAGCACCCTGGAGGACCAGAACCTCGCCTCCCTCATGGCCTGGATCTCCCCGCCTCCCGGAACGGACGTCGCGCAGGCCATGGCCGACGCGGAAAGCCCGGACATCTGTCCGCCTGCGGGCCCCACGACATCCCCCCAGTTCGACAACCGTGACCTGGCACCGGCGATCAAGCGCTTCGACGCCGCACACACCGCCGGGGACCCGGTGGCCCTGGCCGCCGCCCAGGCGGAACTGCGGGAGTTGATCGCCGAGCAGATCCAGCCCACCTGGCGCATGATGTGGGACGCCATCTCGTTGCTGCGCTCCGTCCCCGAGGCGCCGAGGGCCGCCGCTCGCTTCGGGCGCGACTGCGCCGCCTTCACCTCCTATTCCGACTACCGGGACGCCGGCGGACTCCCGCAGCGTAAGAAGGACACCGCGATCGGCGCGGCACGGCGTCTGGACCGGCTCGAGCAGGCGCTGGTCGAGTTCGAGTTCGACATGGCCTTCGACGACCCGTTCGTGCTGGCTGACCGGCGCAGCGCCGGGGAGGCGTTCGCGGGGACGGTGGTGGCAGCCGATCCCGGCCGGGTTGTCACCAAGGCCAGCACCCGGCGGGTGCTGCGGCCGCTCGTCACCATCCGCACCGACGACCCCGTGCGCCTGGCCGCCGACACCGAGCTAGCCAGCCCACACATGCCGGCCGGTCACAAGGCCAAGATCGTCTCCGTCCTGCCCGACGACGACTCGACTCTGGTCACCGTGGAGATCACTGGCGGTATGGGCCGCGCCCTCGTCCCGAAGCCGGGCAGTGTTCCGGTCCTGGACCATTACATCGCCTACCTGCCCGACCCGGGCTGGCGTCCGGCGGCGGAGTTCCCCGCGTCCGACAGCACCCCGTGGACGCATCACTCCCCGGCCCAGGCGCCAGACGCCGACGCCACCGAAGCCAAGAACGCCGCCGCAGAGGGATGGGGCCATGACGACTGACACCACCGCACCCGACCCGCACCCGGATCCGATCGCCGCCGCGAACGCCACCACCGCGCAAATCCTCACCGACCTTGCCCGCACCACGCAGCGGGCTGTCGTCGTCGACTCCCCGCCCGGCGCCGGCAAGAGCACCCTGGTCGTCCGCGCGGCCCGTGAGCTCGCCACCAGTAACGAACGCCCCATCATCGTCGCCCAGACCAACAACCAGGTCGACGACCTGATCGAACGGCTCGCCGAGGCCAACCCGGGCACGCCCATCGGTCGGCTGAGCTCCAGCGCCTACACCGCCCCACCGGCCCTGAACAACCTGACGAACCTGACCGTCGGCCGCACTCTGAACGACCTCTCCGGCTGTCGGATCATCGTCGGCACCGCCGCCAAGTGGGCCGCCGTCCGCGACGCCACGTTCAAGTGGGCGATCTTGGACGAGTCCTACCAGATGCGCTCCGACATGCTGCTGCGGATCGTCGAGCGTTTCGACCGGGGTCTGTTCGTCGGTGACCCCGGCCAGCTGGACCCGTTCACGGTTGTCGGCGCCGAACGCTGGATCGGGCTGCCGTACGACCCGACGCTGAACGGCGTCACCGTGATGCTGGAGCACAACCCGCGCATCCCCGTGCACCGGCTTCCGGTGTCCTGGCGCCTGCCGGCGTCCGCCGCCCCCGCCATCTCCCAGGCCTTCTACCCCTTCAACAGCTTCACCGCCGGAACCGGTGAAGGGGCGCGCACGCTGGAACTCACCACCGCCGGATTCGGCGGCGGGCACTTGGACGAGACGATCGCAACGGCTTTCACCACCGGCTGGGCCCTGCACGAGCTGCCACGCCGTCACGTCCCGCGCACCGACACCGAAACCCTTCAGACCGCCGCGGATCTCGCCGCCCGGATCCTCGCCCGCGGGGCGTTCGCCACCTGCGAGCGCTACAGCGACGGCCACCACCTGGGGGCCAGCGACATCGCCATCGGCGTCGCCCACCGCGACCAGGCCGACCTGGTCCGCCAAGCCCTGAACCGCACCGGCCACCCCGCCTCCACGCGCGTGACGGTCGACACCGCGAATCGGCTCCAAGGCCGCGAGTTCGAGATCGTCATCGTCGTCCATCCTCTGTCCGGACGCCGGGACGCCACTGCCTTCCACCTGGAAGCCGGACGCCTGTGCGTCCTCACTTCCCGCCACCGGCAGGCCTGCATCGTCGTCACCCGTGAAGGAATCGCCGACCTCCTCGACAGCCACCCCTCCACCGACCCTGTCCACCTGTCCGTGCCGGCCAAGTTCCCCGACGGCTGGGAAGCCAACCAAGCCATGCTCGCAAAACTCGCCCAGCACCGTCCTGCCACGTGACACCCCATGAGCATCCGTCAGAGGTCGCCGAGATCGCACCGCGCCGACCACCTCTGACGGGACGCCTGTCTCACCCGATAGCCATCCGTTGCACCGCCCCAGATCGGTGTCAGCTGAGATGCGACCCGTCGTACAGCCCGCCGGTTCCGGCACGTCCCCTCTTCGGCGTTGCGGGCGATGGGCGCCATCGGGTGCCGCGGGTCCGGTCAGTCAGCTACCGACCAGTGGCTCCGACTCGCTCCGGCTCGACTCAACATGCTCCCGGACCGGACAACACGGCCGACCAAGGGGGTCTGGGTCTCTTCCGGTTCGCGTTCCCGTACTGGTCAAACCGAGGTTCTGTTGTATGTGCTGGGCCAGCCAGCCGTGGTGCGGTCCCCTCGCGTGAAGACGGCGGCGCCGATTTTCCCTGCCGATGGATCATCGTGCTGCGGAGCCGGGTGCGGGATCTCGAGGACAGTGCTGGTGCTGGTGTGCCAGCTGGTCAAGGTTCCGTTCCAGGTGATCACGGTTGCTCCGCGCGGGGCCCGGATGTGGGCTCGGTCGGCGTGGAGGGTGATCTCGGTGCCTGTGGTACGGGATGCGAGGAGGGTTCGGTAGTCGGCCGGGGTGAGGCGGCAGGTGCTGGGCGCCGTGGTGCCGGGCCAGTCCGGTGAGTCGATGCCGCGGGCGCGGGCGGCCTGCCACATGGTGGGGACCAGGGCGTGGGTGTGGGCGGGGGTGGCCATCTGTTCGCACATCCACAGCAGTCGGCCGGCCCCGCGGGACGGGCCAAGGGTGCGCCAGCGGATGCGCTGGGCGAGGTCGGCGGCGGTGATGGCGATCCAGGGGTGGACAGTGGCGAGGGGGCCTTGGGCGCCGAGCCAGGCGAGGTAGCGCTGTGCGTCGTCGAGGACGGGGGCCATGGAGTCGGCGGGGATGCCGCGGATGTACGCGGGCCGGCCGCGGAAGGCGCGGGGTGCGCGGGCGACGAGGAGCAGGACGGCGCGGGCGAGGTCACCAGCGACTGGCTGCCAGTCCTCCTCCTCGTCCTGGTCCGCGTCTGTGGTGGCCTGGTCGGGTTGGCCGAGGGTACGCAGGACGTTGTAGAGCTCGGCTTTGGCGCGGTCGGTGAAGGGGGCTTGTTCGAGTGCGGGCAGGCGGGTGGCGAGGGTGGTGATGAGGGCGTCTTCCGCGGTGTCCGGGTTGTCAGGGACGGGGAGGTGGGCGGTGGCGTCGGCGAGGGTGGAGGCGAGGTCGGCGTCGACCATGAAGCGGCTGGTGAGGCGGCCGAGTTCGGTGGCTTGGATGCGGTCGTCGCCGCCGTCGGGGTCGGGGGTGCGGGTGAGGTAGGCGGTGTCGGTGAGGAAGTCCGTGGCGTCGTGGAGGGGGTCGAGGGGGTGGAGGCCTTGATGGAAGGCGAGAGTGCTCTTCCACCAGTTCTCGGCCTGAGTGGTGGTGGCGAGGCGGTTCTGGACGGCCTCGGCGAGAAGGTGGTCGGGCAGACGGTCGCGGATGCGGGAGGTGACGGTGTATCCGGCGGCGAGGCGTGCCTGCCAGTGGTGGCGTTCGCTGGGGGCGGCGAGCAGGTAGGCATGGCCTTCGCGTTCGCCAGCGCCGATGCGGCCTGCACGGCCGAACATCTGCTGGACATGGACACTTCGATACGGCTCATGCCGATCTGGGTGTCGCGGACGATGACGGCGCGGGCGGGGAGGTTGACGCCGGCGGCGACGGTGGAGGTGGCGACGAGGATGTCGGCCTGGCGGGTGCAGAAGGCCTGTTCGGCTTCGCGTTTGTGGGGCCAGTCGCGGTAGTGCAGGCGCACGCCGGCCTTGGTGCACAGGCGCTCCACGAGGTCGCTGTCGTCCGCGTCGGCGCCGGTGGTGTCGACGCCGCGGTCATGGGCCAGGGCGAGGGCGGTGGTGCGGACCGAGCGTTTGCTGCCGCAGAACACCAGGACGCTGCCGCCGTCGGCGGTGTGGTGGCGCGCGAGGTCGACGGTGCGGCGGGTGCGGGTATTGCTACGGGTCGCCCAGTCGGTTGCGTCGGCGTCCGGTGGCATGGCCGGGAGCTGCCAAGTCAGGCGGGTCGGGCGCCAGGGCGAGCGGATGAGGCGGGCGCCGAGCCATTCGGCGAGCTGGTCGGTGTTGGCGATGGTCGCGGACAGGCCCACGATCCGTACCCGGGTGGCGTCCTCGCGGACCCGGGCCAGGAGTGCCTCCAGGACCGGGCCTCGGACAGGGTCGCCGAGCAGGTGGATCTCGTCCACGACCAGGCAGCCGACCTCGGCCAGCGCGGCGCGCAGGGAGCCTGCGCGGCAGATCGCCTCGAACTTCTCGGTGGTGGCGACCCACAGATCGGCCTCGCGGATGAGGTCGGTGTCGACGGCGGCTTCGCCGGTCAGGCGGACCACGCGCAGCCCGGCGCGGCGCCAGGCGGTGAGGTCGCGGTCGAGTTCGTCGGTGAGGGAGCGCTGGGGGACGAGCCAGGCGGCTTTGCGGCCGCGCTGGTGGGCGGTGAGGGCGGTGACCATGCCGATCGCGGTCTTCCCAGCTCCGGTCGGGGCGACGACCATGGCGTGCTCGTCGCCGTCGGTGATGGTGGGGACGGCGGCGGCCTGGACCGGGTTGAACGCCGGGTGGGGCAGCAGCGTCTTCCACGCCTCGGGGACGATGTCCTCGACGGGCACGAACGCCTCGGTGTCGCCGACGGGGAGCTCGTCCAGTGCGTCCCACTGGGCGGCGAACGCGTCCCGGGCCGCGTATGCGGCGGGCCCTGCGGCCGGTGTCGCCGCGCCGCCAGGCCAGGCGGCCAGCTCGACGGGCGCACCGAGGTCGGACACCGTGGTGACCACCTCGTCCTCAACCCAGTGCGCGGCGGTGCGCACCTGGGCGCCGAGGCCGGTGAGGGTGTCGCGCAGGGTATCGAATCGCTCCCCCGCCGGGATGACGGCCCTCACGTCGGTGGCGGCGCGCAGCGCGGGCTCGGGCACGTTCCAGGCGGGGTTGGTGATCTTTCCCCACCACAGGGCCCGCGTCTCCTTCTGGGCGGGCAGGGGCAGGTCTTCGGGCCGCGCCGGGCCCACGGGGGCGGGTTCGCGGGAGGGGTGGGGCAGGCGGATCGCCGTGACGGTCACGCCGGGCCCGCTCGGGCACGGGCCCGTAGCGAGTCCCGCCGCCAGCCGTGCCGCGGCGCGGGTGGTCACCGCAGGAGGGGTTTTTGTACGCCGAGGTCCGGGGGCGGCGGCCGCCGCGGGTGTGGCCGGGGTGGTGGGGCGCAGGAGTTTGTCGTAGGTCTTCACGCCGAGGTCGGCGAGCGTGAACGCAGTTGGGCAGGCGGGGCAGACGATGGCGACGTACCGGTACTTGCGCCCTGCGGACTCGTACGGGCGGCGAAGCGAGTGCAGTACGCCGGCGCACTGCGGGCAGGGGCGGGGCACCTGCTCCTGGTAGGTCCAGCCCGGCTCGGTGAACCGCTGCTGCAGCCCTGTGGCCGGCAGGTCGCTCCCCCACTTGTCACGGACGAGCTGTTGGACCGTCAGATCGCTTGCCTCGGTGTATGTTTCGTGCACGGTGCTCACTGTGGCAGCCGGGTAGCCGCCCGTACCAGAGGCACTCGGACAGTGTCGCGGCCCCGTGCCGATAGCGCCGTCAGCGGCAGGGGCCGAACCTTCGTGCTCAGCGCCGATTTGGCCGCCTTCGCTGCCGGGCGGGATGCGGCCGGCGCGGTTCAAGGTGGTGATGCTATCCCGCTGGTGTTCCGGTGTACCGCAGAGGGCCAGGGAGCCCTTGTTGTTCGCCGGTGCGAGAGTTGGAACCGCGCTGGGGTTAGGCTCGGGGACGCGGCCCGCTCAACGTGGTGCTGGACAAGTGCCGCTGGGGTACGTCAGGGCTGGGGTTGCTCAGTGGAACAGTGCTTCGACCAGGGCTGCGCGGAACTGACGCTGCCTGACTCCAGTGGCGATGGCCTGCGGTGCCGGATCCCCTGTCAGGCCGATACACATGACGACGGCTCCGGTCTTCTCGAGCATGTGCCACATGTCGTCGGTGAGGCGAACAGGTACTGCGATGCGGACGATCTCCGGGTCGGTGCTGTGCTTTGACTCGTCGTAGAAGCCTTCGAAGGTACGGTTGGCCGAGTTGAAGACGGCCTTCCAGCCATGGTCCTGGGCGGGCACGGCGGGCGCGTCCCACACGGGCCAGCCGAAGTAGTCCTGCACAGCGGTGGTCGTTGCGGATGTGTGGCCGGACAGCACCAGGGTGACGGTGCGCACCTGATTTGCCGTGATGACGGTTGTCTTGCCTTGGAGTCGGGCGCTCACCTTGCCAGGCGCTAACAGGCCGATGTGCGTGACCGCCATGTTGAGCTGAGCCCACAAGTCCCGGGGACGTTCTGCCATGCCCCCAGCATCGGGTAGGCGGGGTGGTGTGTTGGGCTCTATCCGGTTGGTTCATTCTTTCGGGTGAGCCCGTGTACGCGGCGGGTTGGAACGCGCTTGGCTCCTGTTGAGAACCTGACGCTCGAACAGGCCGCAGATGTGGGCTGCTTCGTCCACGGCTCTCCTGTCCCATGGGGCGAGTTGCATGCTTTGGCGGCCGGGCGGTCTCCCGTCCAGCTCCGCGAAGCGGCCGGCTGCGGAGATCAGGTCGGCTGCCCAGGGCGGTACGGGAAGATCGCCGCCGCCGGTGCGGGCGACGGACAGCCGGAGCGGCGCGTCGGAGCGTCCGGTGACAATCCGCTGTGCCAGCGCGGCGGCGTGCAGAGGGTGGGCGACGCGTGTGTGAAGCCGGTGGACGAGCAGGACCGTCGCATGGTCGGGCTCGGGTGGAAGTCGCCCGCCGGCGGGCAGTGCGAGCAGCGTGCGGCCCAAGCGGCGGCCTGCGGCGGCCAAGCGGCTGTGGTCGAGCGGGTGGTGCGTGGGCTGGATGAAGCCCGGCTCATCCGCGTGGGGTGGGATGTGCGTGGCGGCCTCCCACCAGGCGTACCGGTCGGCCGGCGGTGGCGGGAGCGGTGCGCTGACGGCACGGCGGGCGCCATCCAGGGTGTGCACGTCGTGGTGCGGCAGGAAGGCCAGGGCGGAGGCGAGCGCGGGCGGGAGGGGTCCATGGCACAGCAGGGTCAGGTGGATCCCGGTGAGTTCCCGCAGGGCGAAGAGGTGCTCGAAGTGGCGGGAGCTGATGCGGTGGGCGCGGGTGACGATGACGTGCCCGATGTACAGGGCAGTGGTCCAGGCGGCGACAACGCGCCAGGCGGTGTCGGTTCCACCGGCCCAGTGGGCGGCCTCCTCGTTTCCCGGGAGCAGGTGCTTGTTCAGACTGCGCAGGAGGTCGTGGGCCAGGGATGCGGGGGCGGTGGCCACGGGGGTGGGGTGGACGGTGATGCGGCCCAGCGCCGGGGTGTGGGCGGTCAGGGCCGCCGACATGAAGGCGTGGTCGTCGTGTGCATCGTGCACCACGGTGAGCGCGGGCAGATCCGGATTACCTGGTCCCGGTGACCAGGTGGGCCGCCACTGCCCGGAAGTGGCGGCGGGTGCGGCGGCCGGACGCGTCGTCATCGCGATCCTGGTGGTTGCGGTATGGCTCCGGCGGGCACGGGCCTGGCCACGGGATCGGCGAGAACCGCGGCCGGGTAGTCGACATGCCGGAGCTGTTGCGGATCGGCCACGGCGGCGCGGTGGCCGAGGACTTGGCTGTCGGCTGGAGCGGGGGTGTCCGTGAGGGGATGGCGGGCCAGACCGAGGGCGAACAGCACGTCGGGGTGGACGGCCGGATGCCCGCCCGTGGGGGCGAGCAGGCGGCGGTTGGCCAGGCGCGGAATCTGCTCGGGCGACAGCTCCAGGGGAAGGCCCTCGGCGGTGCGGCGTAGCAGGCGGGTGACGGCGGCGGCCTCCAGCGGGCTGAGGGAGGCGGCAGTGTGGCCGGTGCTGTGGAGGTTCTGCCGCTGCTGGCCGGTGAGCAGGCCGGGCATGGTGGTCAGGTGGATGCTGGTGTCGGTGTGGACAAGCCGGTGGGGGCTGTCGTGCTGTTCAAGGTGTGCGGCCAGGGCGGTGGCGGCGCGTCCCAGACGGTGGGCGGGCCATTCCAGGGCGCTGGCCAGGTCGTCGGGGTGGATACGGCCGGCTTCCATGAGGGCCGCGTGCAGCACGATGGCGTGGGTGGCCGTCTGCGGGCCGGGGCGTGAGTCCTGGGCGTGGGTGCGCAGGAGGGATTCCGGGGAGGTGGAGAGGGCGTGGGCCAGGTGGATCAGGGCTGCGGCGGGGAGGGTCTGCGGGGTGAGATGGGTGTCCCAGTCGGCGGTGGGGATGCCGGTCAGTGCGGTGAGTTCGTCATCGCCCAGCCGGCAGTCCGTGGCGCGCTCGCGCAGGAACGTAAGGTCGAAGGCGAACAGACTGGTGCCGGTTGGCGGGGCTGGGGCGGTCACGGGCGTAACTCCACAAGGCGCGGCAGGACATCCGGGGTGGGCGGGGCTGGGGTGTGCAGGCGCCAGCAGCGGGCGGTGGTGTGCCAGTCGTCCCCGGGGTGGGGATGGACCAGGGTGGGGATGGCGAGCCCCGCGTCGGCGACGAGGGCCTCGAGGCGTGGCGTGGTGCCGAAGCAGTTCGCGAACAGGCCGTGGTGGTCGGCGGTGCGCGGGGATCGGCGACGGAATTCCACGGCAGCGCGCAGCAGGGGTCGGGCGCGGGGCGGGACGGCGTACATGTGCCGGGGACCCGGTGCCTGGCCAATGTTGATCCGTGAGTCGCGGTCGATGGCCACCGTGGCGTGGTGGTGGTCGACGCTCTCGATCTGGGTCATCGACAGCAGGTCACGGCTGGTGCCGGTGAACAGCATGGAGGCCAGCGCGGCGGCGCGCAGCGGGTTGGGCAAGCGCCAGGTGATCGTGTGCAGGACGCGCGGGGTCAGCGGCACGGTGGTCAGGCCGGGCCCCGCGCAGTCGGTGAGGTCGTCGGGTACGTCGAGCAGCACCGAGCGGCTGAGGAAGCCGGCCTGGGCGCCGCGCACGCGGGCCACGGTGTGCTGGGGGCTGGGGCTGGAGACGGTCAGGCGGGCCAGGAACAGGCGTACGGCCTCGGTCTCCTGGAGGGTGAAGGCGGTGGGCTCGGCGGTGCGTCCGTCTGCGGGTCCGGCGGTGGGTGGCGGGGAGGGCACGGTGCGGGCCAGCCAGGTGCGGGCGGCGGCGTAGCCGGCGCGGTACTGGCCGTCGGTGTGGGTGAAGTGGACGTCGTTCTGGCGGCGCCAGCAGTCCGCGCGGAACGCAGCCATGCCGCTGCGGGGCAGGGTGGGCAGCGGGTGGGCATGATCGCCCGGCGGAGGGCCGTGGCGGCGGCCGGTTGCTGGTGGCCCGATCGCCTCGAGGACGTCGTCCGCGCCCCGTACCCCCTGCGCGTCGGTGAGGCCGGCGTCGTGAAGGCGCGTCTGCAGGTGCTGCTCGTCGGCCGGCTCCGGAGCGTGGGCGATCAGGGTCAGGCGGATGCCGGTGTCCGCGCGCCAGACGGCGAGGCGGCGCAGGCGCTCGAGGGTCAGGCGGTGGGCGCGCAGCACGATGGCCTCGTGCACGTCGGTGGCCAGGGTCCAGCAGGTCACCGCCCGCCAGGCCGGGTCGGTGGACATCCGCTCGGCCTCGGGACGGGAGAAGCCGTCGCGGCCCATGGCGCGCAGCACATCCAGCGCGAGGTAGGCCGGACTTGTGGTGTGCGGGGTGGGATCGACGGTGATCCGGCCGCGGGCGGGATCGGCCCGCTGGTAGGCGGCCCGGTGCACCGCGTGGTCGTCGTCGCCGTCCAGAAGCAGCCTCACCGGCCACGGCGCCGCCCCCGTCGGCGGTGTGGTGACGGCCTGTGGGCCGGGGACAGCAGGGAGTGTGGGGGCGGTCATGGGCGCCGCCCGCCGTCGACCTTGTCGGCCACGGCCTGTAGCAGGCGCTGGTCGGGCGCGGCAGCTCCGGTTGTGGCCAGAGCCCGCTGAGCGTGGTGCGTGAGCACGACCCAGCGGCGCAGGCAGCCGTCGGCGACACGGGCGTCCAGCGCCTGCAGGTCGCCGGGCGCGACACTGCGCCACAGCGGATGCAGAGCAGGCACTGCCCGGGGGACCTGGTCGCGGGTGAGCGGCCAGATGAAAGGCCAGCCGGCGGTGCGGGTGGCGAGCATCCGCTGGGCACGCAGGTGCCGTTCGCCCCGTGACTGGGCGATCAGGACCACGCACAGCCCTTGGGGAAGGTCGTCGTGCAGGAAACGCAGGTACTCGAAGCACGACGCCGACATCCGGTCGGCGTCCTCGACCACGACGATCCGCGGCTTGAGGGCCAGAGCGCGGCGGATCCAGGCGTCGGCGGCCCCAGGGTCGGCAGGCGCCTCGCCGCGGAGCTTCAACGTCTTGTGCAGGCAGGCGCGCAGGTCCGTCGGCGCCGGCTGAGCCCGGAAGTCCAGCGGCAGCAGCTCACCGAGACGGCGGGCGGCGGTGTGGACGGCAAAGGTCTTGCCGACCCCGGCGTCGCCCAGCACGCACACAAAACGCCCCTGGGCGTACGCGTCGGCGAGCGCATCGCCCACGGCGGACATC
The DNA here is from genome assembly GCF_042796115.1 of Kitasatospora sp. NPDC056446. NCBI lineage: Bacteria > Bacillati > Actinomycetota > Actinomycetes > Kitasatosporales > Streptomycetaceae > Kitasatospora > Kitasatospora sp. NPDC056446. The sequence continues at coordinate 24,971 of NZ_JBHTRF010000007.1, forward strand.
CCCGGGGTGAGCAGCGTCCGCACACCCGGGGTGGCGAGGAAGTGCAGGCCGGGCGGGGCGGCGTCTTCCAGGACGGCGAAGAGTTCCGGGGCGGCGGCCGGCCCCGGGCCGGCCGGCGGCGGGGGCGGGGTGGTCAGCACCGGGCCAGGGCCCAGTCCACGATGCGGTCGTCGATCTTGTCGGCCTTGAAGTGCGCCATGCCCTTCAGCACGTGTTTGGTGACCTTCACCCACTCACGGAACGATCCGAGCGCGTACTGGGTGTCGATCCGCTGCAGCAGTGCCTCGTCCACGCCCTTCCACACGGGGTGGGAGTCGGGCACGGTCTTGAGGATCTCGTCCTCGGTCATCGCCAGGATCTCCAGGCGGATGTAGATCCGCGAGGCCAGCGCCGGATCGCTCTGCAGCGTCTCGTACGCCTCCCGGCCGCCGACGAAGAGGATGGCGGGCTTGGGGTCGCAGTTGTCCCACAGCTTGCGCAGGAACTCGAAGTTCTCCCGCCGGTACTGCTGGGCCTCGTCGCACACGATCACGTACGGACGCCGGGGCAGGGACTCACGCAGCAGCTTGTCGAACGCGGTCGGGGTGCCGGGCATCTTGCAGCTCAGGTTCATCTGGTGGAACAGCTCCTCGCGCAGGTCCTTCGGGCCGGGGCGGGAGCGGGCGAAGTCCAGCGGGAGGATCAGATCGGGGTTCATCTCCTGGATCGTGGCGCGGGTGCCGAAGCTCTTGCCGAGCCCGGCATCCCCGTAGATCACCGACATCGCCCTCGATTCGACGGTATCGACGACGGTGTCCTTGATCTGCAGCAGCGTGTCGGTGGCGACCAGCGACGACTCCTCAAGGCCGAGGAAGAACTGCGGTCGCAGGTCGGGGCGGCGCTGCGGCGCGGTGGTGGTCATGCGTCCTCCGAAGACGGATCCGAGGTGGTGGCGGCTTGGCCGGGGCGGGCCCAGCCAGCCGGGATGGGGGTCAGGGGCGAGTAGGGCTCCGCGCGCCGGCGCGGCATGGCAGGTGATCTTCCGCTGGAGCCGGCGAGTTCATCCCGTACCTCACGCTCAGTCATGCGCTTTGCCCGTACCGGAAGTTCGGCCTGGGTGGAGGGGAGGTAACGCTCCCGTTTTCGCTCGCCGGAGCGTTTCAGAGCCCGGCGCAGCGCAGCGCTGTGCTCATCACGGTCGGCCAGGACCTTGGCGCGCAGTTCCTCGGTGGCTTCGTCGCTGAGAAAGGCCCGGCCGAGGTAGCGGTTGCCACGGAAGGTGTACAGGTCGATCTCGTGGCTGTGGTGCGGCATCCACCGGACCCGCACCTGAACGCCGATACGGCCGACGCCCATCTCGGGCATGTAGCAGCGGCCCGCAAACTCCACCCCGTGACTGGTGATCTTATGAACCCGGTTGTCGCTCTCCAGCATGAAGGCGCGCAGCTCTACCGCACTGGGCTCCGGCCGGATCTCGGTAGGATCGGACAGCCACGCCTGCAGCGGTGTCATCTGGGTACGTTCCACCACGTGCTTCGTGTTGTGCTCGTGGACCCACGTGCGTAGCAGGTCGACGAACGCCTCGAACGTCAGCGGCGGGTCCTGGTCACCCACCAGCCGACGGTGATCGAGCAGGGGCGCCTTGCTGTAGCGGGGCAGGTCGGCGAAGAACCTGGTCACGCCGGTACGGTTCAGCCGCTCCACCCCGCCCTTGTGGCGGGCACTGCGCACCCGGTGGACCGGCACGCCGAGCAGCCCGAAGGCCCGCTGGACGGTCTTGGACAGGAAATCGGCGCCGCCGTCGATGCGCACCAGGCGCGGCAGCCCGCCGGCCGGCCCGTACGGGTCCTCGCGCAGCACCGCCGACCGCAAAGCCGCCAGGACCGATCCCCGGTGTGCGGAGCCTGCGGTGACCGCCCAGCCCATCACGTGGCTGGTGCCGCGGTCCTCGAACCACGTCACCCACACCTTCGAGGTGGTCTGGTCCGGCATCATCACCACCAGCGGGGCCTGCTTGTGGTCGCCCTCCCACACCTGGTTACGGGCCACCGGGGGCCGCTTGAAAGCCGGGTCGAAACCACGGGCGGCCGGGATGCCCTGGCGCAGACCCGCCATGAAACCCGGATCGAGGTCACGGGCGATCGCGTCGTGCAGTGTGGTCAGCCCCACCGGCTCCTCCCCCGCCGCCAGGGCCTCGCGTACCAGCTGCTCGTGGGCACGCCTCACGTTGCCCTGGTAGTCGGCGAGCACATCGACGATCTCGTCGGTGATCCGCAGACGCTTCCTGGCGGGCTTCTCCGACGTACCGCTCTCCTCGGCCTCCTTGAGCCAACGCCACACCGTACGGATGCTCACGCCCACCGCCCCGGCCACCAACCTCACGTGAGCGGTTGTCAACTCCCCCGCCCCGCGCAGCCCGAGCAACTGGGCCACCGCGGCAGGCCGGAGCTCATCCCGATGCCGACCCAGGCCCCCCGCCGGGGCGTCCTCCAGCGCGGTCACCGGAAGCAGCACCGGCGGGGCAGGCAGACGGATAACGAAACGGCGATCACAGCGCAGTCCCCAACCCCAACAGTGCTGGCATTCAAGCAAGTTCATCCCAGTGAGCTCACCGACAGGCGAACCCGAACGCGAGACTACGAGCCGAAAGCCAACCCCCGACCCAGCCACTCACTCGAACAGGTGACGCCTTGCCGTTCCCGTCACCCCGACGCGCGCGCGTGCTATCTGCCCCACGGCCACCACAGGTCCCGGGCGGCCGGGACCTCCGCAAGACCCGGCGCACCAGGGCCCCCGAGCACCAAGATCAATAAAACGAAGGAGATGCGGCGAGCACGACATCGGCCGATACGGCTTCATGTCACCGAGACATCCGGAGAGATATCACCATGATCGACCAATCAGCTGGCTTTGAGCAGCGCTGATACCGCCGCCCATCAGTGACATCCGATCCGAACATCCCAGTGACATCACGGCCGAACTTCACACCGTCTATGCCTGTCGAGCTCGGCATCCCGGAATTCCCCCACGAGGAGCTACCCGGCGGGATCACCTGCCGGCACAAGCCCTGGAACGGTGTCCTCGTCAGGGTGGACCGGATCCCCTTCGAGGCCGGAGACGGGCTCGCCTTCGACGTCACGGTCTGCAACGACGCCCACGGGCGGATCCCGGCCGCGACGATCCGGCACGTCGTGGACATCACCGCCGACACCACCACGGTCGACTACACCATTCCGATCGACAGCGCGGCCGACAGCAGCCTGGCAGGCAGCAGGCCGGACGGGCGGACCGCACGCCCAGACCGACCCACACGGTAGACGGCGAGCAGGGCACCACCAGAGCGACGACGCGCACGGGGCCGGGAACGGCGGGAACGGCGTGCCGCGTCCACCGAGGCCGGCAGCAGCCCGGACCACAACCCGAAACACGTCGCCCGAAACCACCCGGAGTACGGGCGCCGGAACCCCTGGTGACAACACCTGGTCCGCCGGGAAACGGCACCGAAACCCCCGGGGAAAGTCCCGCCGTGAAACGTCGTGACACACCCTCGGAAGAAAGAGCGGGAACAGGCAGGAAAGTAGGTTTCTCCCCCTCTTGCCCGGCTCGTCCGTCCGCCCGCCCGACAGGGACGACCAGGCCGACGGTCACGGCACGTGATCAGGGTCCGGTCCCGAGAGCGGGCCTGAACCCAACCGCACAGCATCCCGAATCGGTTGGACCAATCCCGCTCCGAGGCCAGGAAACCCCGAAAAAACGGGGATCCCCGCCACGCCGCTGGAAAAAGGTCACACACCGAGCCGACGGAACCGGACGCTCACAGGACGGGCCGGCGGGGCGACAGGCGAGACCCGGGGCGGACAGGCGGACGACACCGGGCCCGGCAACGGGCAGAGCGACCCGAGCGACCGGGGAGCTGCGGACAGCGGACAGCGGACAGCGGGGATGGCTCGGACGGGCACGTCGCTCCTGAGCAGTCGAACGGCCTCCGGCCCGGCGGACCGGCGGAACGGCGGCCGGAACGGCAAGCCGCGCCGACGAGAGCAGCCTCGGCCCAGAGGCGGCACGGTGAAAACCAGGCGCCGGCGCCGGAAGGGCGTGGCCTCGCCCGCCCGCTCGGCCTCCTGGCTCCGGACGAAGCAGCACCGCCAGGTCGAGACCGAACTCCTCGAGCAACTCCCGGCGCAGCGCGCCGGACGGGGTCCACACCGCCCTCGACCACACCACCGCGAAGCTGGTACCGGAGGCCGTCCTCCCCACTGACGGCCGACCAGGCAGAGACGGCCGTTGTGGATCAGCGCCGCACACACCCCCACCCACACCGGCCCGGTGGCCGGTGGTCACCGCCGGACCCAGACTGGCCAGGCGGGCTCCTGCCGGATGGCGCGGACGACCACCCCACCCAGGGTCAGATACTTGCCGGACCAGGCCCGGCAACACGCAGTGCTGCCCAACCGAGCCGGGACAATACGGACGACACGCCACGGCAGCAGGCAGCGGCGGCAGGCGCAGCACCCCGACACCCGGGCGCTGACGGGCCTGGGGGCCGTCACAGACGGCTGCGGCGCACCCCGGGCGGCCCGAAGCCGGCCTCCTCAGGCCTTGCCAGCCGCAGCAGCCCTCCCTCGCCCGGGACCCGGCGATCGCGGCACAGGCGACAGCAGCCGTGACCGCCACAGGCAGGGCAGCCATACCGACCCACGGCTCGTGGAACACGATCGCCACACAGCCCGCGACCGTGAACCGCCCAGATACCGGACGGCATCGAGAGGACACCGCCTGCAGGCCTCATACAAAGGCCAGACCCAGACCAAGGATCAGAAAACTGGACGACAGACCCCCGGGCCACCAACCCTGACCACGACCCGAACCACCCCGCCCCCACCACCACCAGAACCAAGACGACGACGGCCAGCCGGCAGGCGGCAGGCAGGGCCCGGGCCAGCGGGTGAGCGGCCGGCGGGTGAACAGGCAGGCGCCCGAGTCCTTCAGGAGTCCGCGCACCGCGCCCGTGTCCGTGTAACTGGCCCAGGGCCAGCAGCACGTCCCACAGGGCTTCCAGTTTCCAGGCAGGCAACGCGTCCAACGCCACCAGGCCGACACAGCCGGCCTCGGATACCGTCTCGGCCAGTGCCGTGGCGGTCATCACCGCGACCCGGTAGACGTGGGTGGGCAGCAGGAGGCGGCCTCCACCGCCCCGGCCCCCGCGACCGCGGCAAGGTTGGTCCGGCACTCGGCCGCCGAGGTAGGCGACACCCCGGGAGAGTCGCCCGTGTCGATGTCGTCGCCGTCCTCGACTGCGCTGTGGCTTCCACGGGCTGCAATGGGGTGGTGTTCTCGGCTGGGGGAGGGCGAGTCAGACTCTGGTCACGTCCCGGGTTCCGGTTCCTGGCCGAATGATGTAGATCCCGGAACCGGGCAGTGTTTCCCGTGAGTCCTCCCGGAGGCGGTCGACGCTGATCTCGGCGGGCCACCGGGTGCGCAGTTCGGACCAGCGGACTCCGGCGAGGTCGACGCGGGTGAGGTCGGTGGTGCTCAGGTCCGCGGCGGTGAAGTCGTCCAGGATTTCGGAGAGGAATTCCAGGTCCAGGTTTTCCGGTTCACCGAGTCCGAGGAGTTCTCCGACCTGCGCGGCGAGTGCCCGAGTGAGGTATTCCACCTCCTGTACGGCGCGGGTCAGATCGCCTCCGTGTACCGCGTACATGAACACCTGGCAGGCTCGCAGGAATTCTGCGATCGCCGGGTGTTCCGCGCTTCTTACGCGTTGGTCGATCGTCGCCGCCATTTCCCGTACGAGGACTTGTCCGACCTTCCCGGCCTGGTCGATAGCCGGGTAGTGGGGTTCGAGCAGCGCGACGATCTCGTGTGCCATGTCCCGGAGTTCCCAGGCGAGGGCGGCTCGCCGGTCCAGTTCGTGGGCGATGCCCTGGGCGACCCTCTGGGCGGCGAACACGGCCCTCTTCAGCGGCATCCGGTGGTAGCGGCCGAACCCGAGGCCGTAGGTGAGGTCCTGTGCCAGCACCACCGTTCGGATCAGCAGGTCGGCGAGGATCGCCGAGGTGACCAGTGGGTGTTCGCGTAGCGCGAGCCGCTGCTCGGGGCCGATCAACTCGAACCGCTGGTGCATCAGGCCGATGTCGTAGAGGGGGGCGGCTGTCTCGTCGAACTCGGTCCTGGTTGTGGTCCGGGACATGATGGACACCAGTCCGGCCTCGACGTCCAGTACCGTGTCCAGGCCGTCGGTGAGATCCTTGTGCCGGGCGCACAGCATTACCTCGCGCAGTCCGGCTTCCACGTCCAGGTGGCTTTCGAGCCCTTCCAGGAAAGCGGTCTGCAACGCTGTCAGTCGGTCCGAGAATTCACGCGTACGCCGTTCCGGAACGAAGTGCTCGCCCATCAGTCCCCCTCTCGATCGGTCATTCTGCTGGAAACGGCTGCGCGTGCTTTGAACAGACTGGCCCGGACTGCCGCCGCTTTCAGTCCCAGCTCGGCCGCGATCTCCGTCGGTGTGTAGCCGTCGAGCGTCCATGCCAGGACCTGTCGTTGGCGGGCGGGTAGGCCGCGCAGCAGGCGCAGGATCTCCTGTCGCTGTTCCCATGCGGCGGCCTCGCCCGGTGCGGGCAGCAGGGAGGTCGGTTCGAGGGCGAGTTCGTCGATGCTCTCCTCAACCTGGCTGAAGGCGCGCACCAGTTCACGGGAGGCGACTCTTCGGCTCCATGCTTCCGGTGACTGGATGCGGTCCCACCGCTCGAACGCCTTGAGCATCGTGTCCTGGGCCAGGTCCGAGGCCAGGGCCGCCGGGGCTCCCTGCCACATCAGGAACGCCGTCAGTCGGAGGACGAACGTGCGGTAGAAGTACGCGAACTCGCCGTTCCGGGTGTTGGTTTCGCTCTCTTGCCCGGAGGCCGAAAGGTGTCCGAGGGACGCCGCGGAGGTGGCCTCCCCGTCCGGACCGGTTTCACTCATGCGCGCCGCGACCCCGCTTGTCCTGTTCCGCCGGGCGGCCCGGATCGGCTTCGTCGGTGTCATGTGCGCGGAGCGCCAGGACGACCACTACCGTCGGGGGCGGGGGCGATGACGGCGACGGAGGTGGCTGGGGCCGGTCCCGCCGGCGGGGCCGCAACTGCCCCATGAGGGTGGCCAAGGCTCCCACCGCTCCCAGTGCAGCTGCCACAACCGAGCCCGTGACGGGGTCCACTGGCGCACTCTCCTGCTCTCGTTCGACGCTTCCATGACCAGGAGGCCCGGAGAGGGCGCAGCGTTAACCGGGCCGGGGATTTCGTGACACCTCCCGGCCGGGCTGTGGAGGAGGGTGGGGTGGGTGGGATGGGGTGGGTGGGATGGGGCGGGTGGTGGGTGGTGGGTGGGGTCAGGGGGCGGTGAAGAGGGTGGGGAAGGTGGGGGCCAGCCATGGGCGGCGGCCCCAGGGCAGGATCCGGCCGCGGGCGAGGGCGTCGCGGGCGCTGTAGCGGCCGAGGGCGATCAGGAAGAAGGTGACCGGGCCGGTGAGGATCGTGCAGTCCGGGCGCTGTGGCGGGTTCCGGTCCACTGTGGCCGTGCCGTCGGTGAAGGTGACGGTGAAGCTGTCCAGGCGGTGTATGCGCAGGTGGTAGCGGGCGTTGTGGCCGGCTGCGGCGCGCGGGTCGACCACTCGCGGCATGGCGGTGCGCAGGAAGGGCAGGGAGAGTGCGACGCGGTGGCGGTCGAGCGGGTGGGGTCGGTCCAGGGCCAGGGCGATGTCGTAGAGGTGGCCGAGCATGTGGGTCAGCAGGTAGGCGCCGAGGGTGTCGAGGTCCATCGGGCCCAGCGGGGTGCGGACCGGTGTGCTGCCCGCGCGTGGGCCGGCTGCCGCTGTGAACTCCCGTGTCCACCGGGCGATCCGGGTGGCGAGCACGTCAGGGTCCCGTAGCGGGTGGGCGGCCAGGGCCGCCGCGTTGGCCGCGGCCAGGCCCTGGGGTGTGCCGTCGCCGTAGGGCCGTTCCTCGCCCGCGGCCAGGGCCGCCATCAGTTCGTTGGCCGTCGCCAGGTGGGCAGCGGCTTCGGCCACCGTCCACTGGGCGCCGCGCAGCGCGGTGGCGCCCCGGCAGCCGGTGAGCAGGGCGGCGGCTTCGTCGCCGACCGTGGTCAGTGCCTCGAACAGTGCGGCGCGCGCGGCACCGGGAGCGGGCACGGGCTCGGGATGCGGGAGGGTCATGGTGGTGAACACTGGCCCGCCCCGCAGCCCTTTGTCCAGGCCCCCGCGCGTACGGGCGGTCAGGCGTCGCGGTGGTGGAGGGCGAGGTTCGCCGGCAGGGGAAGGAGGCAGGGGCGATGAGCAGGACGGCCCAGGCTGCGGCGGTGGAGGGCCCGAACCGGTCGGCGTGGCTGATGGTCAGGTGGTGCAGCGCGGTGTCCGGCAGTACCTGGTGGATGCGCAGCATCAGGCCGCGGTGATGGACGCGGCGCTGTGGCGCAGCAGGGTGGTGAGGGCGAGTCCGGTCAGTGACATGGCGGCGAGGGCATGGCTGACGCGCGCGGGGCTGGGAACGGCGGGGTTGGTGTGCCGCGTCTGCTGAGGCTGGCGGCTGCCCGGATCACCGCCCGAAACACGCCGCCGATCCGGCGCCCGGCACTCGGCGCAGAGAGAGCTCTCGACAGGGCGGCGGAAAGCTCCGGCGCTGCTCACAGCATCCCGTGATTCTCAACCGATCGCACAGGCCTGCGGGTCAGAAGTGCTCGGACGCCCCGCCGCCAACGCGTGCAGAACCAGCACGTACGTCGGGGCATGCGGTGGGCCCCACCGAGGGCTTCTCGATCTGTAAAGCCTCAGCCCATGAACAAGAGCGACCGGGGATCCACCGGCTACCCGCAGACGGGCGGTCTCGCCGTTCGGGAGGGGGATCCCACCGCGGAGAGGGTCGACGAACAGGGGCGAGGAACGTCGTGCGTTGCGAAATTGACGGTGGGAGAGGGAGGTTGGCAGGCTTGTCGGAGTCTCGGGGCCAGTGGTGGCGACGTGAACGGGCTCGGCGCTGTTCGGGGCCGGGCCCGCGTTCGTTCACCGGGCCGGGTGTGCCCGCTCTGGTATGTCGTGTCGGCCTGGGAGCTGGCTGCTGCAGTTGGTCAGCCAGGCGCCGAGTGCCGGGGAGGGGTCGCCGGCGTGATTCGCGGCGTAGTAAGTCCTGCTGACCGTGCTCTTGATGGAGCCGCCGGTGGCCGGGCCGACGATGCCGTCCGGGCTCAGGTTGTGCCCGCTCTGGTTAGTGCACGACGGCGTTGTAGGTCAGGTTGCCGAAGTCGTTGTCGATCTGCGGGCCCGCGCTGTCCACGTAGTCGAGGCCCTGTTGGAGGCAGTCGACGGCCGGGCCGGAGTTGCCCTTCGCGGAGGAAGCGGGCCGCCGGGTCGGGCGAGTATGGAGGGTGGCGTACGGGTGGCGGAAGGGGGTCCGTCGGTTGCGTGGAAGGCGTCGCGCCGTGCTTTCCTGTCGCGTCCGGTGGCGGCTGCGACAGGACGGGGCGGCAGGAGGCCGGGCGGGGGCCGGGCGGGTGTGGGCGTTGCTCGTCAACTGGGTTGGTGTCATTCTCGGTTGGCCGGTGCGGGGGTGGGGAGGGAGGGTGGGGCGGGTGCGGATGGTGGTGCGGGTGGGGGTGGGGGTGTTGGCGGCGGCGCTGCTGGGCGGGGCGGTGTGGTTGGCCTGGGTGGTGACCGCGCAGCGGATGGGTGCGGCGATGGGGCTGGGCCCGGCGGATGGTGTCGTCGTGGTGGAGCGGTGTTACGAGGTGTCCGACGGCGAGGGCAACAGTGACGGCACCGACTGCCAGGGCCGTTTCACCCCGGCCGGCGCCGGCGGGGACCAGGCCCGGCCGATCGTGGTGCGGGGCGCGACCGGGAAGCATCGGGCGGGCACCCGGCTGCCGGTGCGGCTGGCCCAGGGTGTGGCCCACGAGCCGTCGTCGTCGCCCGCCGTCAAGTACGGCGTCGTCGCCGGCATGATCCTCGTCGCGGGGGCTGTACCGGCCGGCTGGCTGTTGACCGCTGCCTGGCGCGGGCGGGCCCTGGAGGGCACCGTCCTGTTCGGCGCGGTCTTCGCTGGGCTCACGGCGGTGGCGGTTCTGGGTATCGCCGTGGGCTTGTTCGCCGGGATCGTCGAGGTGTTCCTCTGAACCGGGGGCGGGGGGCGGGCGGGTGTGACGGGCGGGTGTGGCGGGTGGTGTGACGGATTGTTTTCGGTCAGGTGTGCCGGTGCCGTGGTCCGGGGCTTCCGGGGAGTCGATCACCGCCGCTAGGGTACGGCCGTCCCCGCCCCTTCCCTCCCCCGCCGCCGTGGACGGCTCGGGGGACGAACGATCGGAACGCACCCACGTGACCACGATCCTGCGCCGGCTGACCACCCGTGTCGCGCGAGCCGCTGCCGTCGTCGGCGTGCTCGCCGCGGCCCTCACCGGCGCGACGGCCGGCAGCGCCTCCGCGACCGGTGGCTGGAGTTGCTCCGGGGCACCCGTCCCGGCCGGCTACGTCATCACCATGTACAACGCCGGTGGCTGCAACAACCACGGTGCGTGGTTTCAGCAGCCTGCCCAGAACCGGCTGTGGACCTGCTCGGGTTCGCCGATCGTCTCCGGCTACGTCCTGACGAACTACAACCCCCAGGGCTGCAGTGGTGTCGGCGCCTGGTTCCACGAGCTCGTCCGCAACGGTGTCTGGACCTGCCCTTACTCTCCCATTCCGGCCGGCTACCGCAGCACCAGCTACGACGCCCGTGGCTGCAACGGTCTCGGTGCCTGGCTCACCATCAAGGCTTGAGGCGCGGCAGGGCACGGGGGTCGGGGACGGCGGGGGCGGCGGGGCGCGGGGGACGGCGGGGGTGGCGGGAGACGGGGGCGGCGGGCGGGGGCGGGTGGCCGGTCACGGGGTCAGGACCACCTTGCCCGTGACCGTCCCCGACTCCGCCAGCCGTAGCGCCTGTGCCGCGCGGGCCAGCGGCAGCCGGGCCGCGATCGGGGCGGTGACCTCGCCCCGGGCCACGGCGGCGAACACCTCGGCGAGGTCCTGCCGCAGCCGCGCCCGGAACCGGCCCCCGTTCAGGGAACGGCCGGCCCAGATGTTGTAGAAGTACGCCCGCCGCCCGTTGGGCAGCGCGTTCCACCACCAGGTCCGGCCCAGGACCTTGAGGACGGGCCACTGCTGGGACCCGGTGTCGTCCCGGGTGGACGCGCTGCCGTAGGCGACCAGGACCCCGCCGCGTGCCAGCAGTCCCCAGGAGTCGACGACGCTGCGTCCCCCGACGTGGTCGAACACCGCGTCCACCCCGCCGGGTGCCAGCGCGCGGACCAGTTCCGGCACCCGGCCTGTCCGGTAGTCGACCGGGGCCGCGCCCAGTGCCCGGACCGCGTCGTGGTGGCGCTCGGACGCCGTGCCGATCACCCGCGCGCCCGCGGCACGGGCCAGTTGGACCAGCACCGACCCCACACCGCCCGACGCCCCGTGCACCAGCACCGTGTGTCCCGCGCGCACCCGGGCCCTGCGGTGCAGCATCTGCCAGGCCGTGATCCCGTTGACCACCACGGTCTCCGCCTGTGCGGCGCTCAGGCCGTCCGGGACGGCGACCGCGTCCGCCGCGTCCACGACCACGTGGCTCGCCCAGCCCCCGACCTTCACCAGCGCCGCGACCCGGCGCCCCAGCGTCTGCGGGTCGACGCCCGGCCCCGTCGACAGGACCCGGCCCACCAGGTCGTAGCCCGGGACGAATGGGAACGGCGGCTGGTCGTAGTACCGCCCCCGGCGCATCTGCTGCTCCGCGAAGGACACCCCGGCAGCCTCCATCACGATCACGACCTGCCCCGGGCCGGGTTTCGGCACGGCCGCGTGGCGGATCTGCAGGCCCTCCGGCTCCACGATGCCCGGCAGTACGACCTCGACAAGGCGCTCGCTGGTCACGGCCGTCCCCTTTCATAGAAGGTTTTGCGTTCGCTATAAGTTCTAACGCGCAGGGGCGTGAGAGTCAACAGCGATCGTGAGACCTTCTAACAAAAAGGGGTGGGGGCGTAACGAGGGACAGGGGGGAGGCCGGGTGTCAGGCCTCAGAGCAGGACGACGCCCGCCACGGCCGCGGCCGTCACGACGACCAGGCCCGCCACGTTGATCCCGACGTCCGAGCGCAGCGACCGCTGGTCGCCCGCGTGGTCCAGCGTGAACAGCGCCGGGTCGTCCGGCCGGTAGTGCAGCGTGACCTCCCGGCCGCGCGCGCCCGCCGGATCGGCCACCCCCGACACGCAGTACGCGGTGACGGCCTCGCCGTCCCGGGTCGTGAACGCCACCACCGGCGTGACGGTGGTCAGTTTCGCGCCCTCCGAGTCGGTGCTGACGTCCTTGAGCACCGCGACGAAGCGGCCCCCGGCCTCGACCATCGAGGCCAGCTTCTCCCGGCGCGCCCGCACGTCGCGCACATTGCCCGGCAGGTAGCAGGCGATCGAGACCGCCCACGGCCCGGCGAAGCCCACCAGCAGCCAGGGCCACCCCCACTCCAGCGCGGCACCCGCCACCAGCCCGGCCCAGACCAGGAACAGCGCGAACACCGGCAGGCCCAGCCCCCGGCCGGCCTCCTGCCCGGCGTCGGTGAACCGGTAGGCGTGCGGGTGCCCGGGCGGGTAGCGCACCCCGACCTCCCGGCCCGTCCACGCCGCGCTGATCCGGTCGCCGCGCTCGCCGTCGTTCGTCACCACGACCTCGCCGCCGGTGGCCGGATCGCGGTAGGAGACCACCACCGGTATCCCGTAGCGCCCCGAACCCCCGTGCCGCACCTCCCCCACCCGCACGATCCGCCCGCGCACCCGCACCGCCCGCTGGGCCCGGGTCGCCCCCGCCAGCGACCGTCCGAACCCGACCACCGCCAGCGCCCCGCACACCGCGCACCACAGCGCCAGATACCCGCGCCAGCCCATCCGCCCACATCCTCCCGCCACCACCACGGGGACACCCCCCGTGCGCAAGACCTACCACGCCGGACCTCCCAAGTCGCCCCGCTCCCTTCGGCCTTGGCGTACCGGCCGGCCTTGGCATACCGGTCGGCCTTGGCGCACCGGACCCGGCAGCCGGACGGGAGGAGGCAGGCACTCAGCGCACCGGGCTGCGCCGCACCACCTCGCCCCGGCCGTCCGCCTCCAGCGAGGCCGTGCCGCCCGACCCGGTCACGGTGACCCTGATCGTGAGGGAACCGCCCAGCCGGTCCACGGTCAGCTGCCAGCTCTGCGGCGAACCGGTGCCCAGGCTCCTCCTGGCCTCCTCCACCAGCGCGGGCACCCGGTCGTACGGCAGCGAACGCGGGTCGAACCGCGCGGCCCCCGCGCCACCGGGAGGGAACACGACCGACAGCAGCCGGTCCTGCACCACCACGGTGAGCGCCTGCCGGCTCTCCTCGCCCCCGGTGAGCGAATCGACGGCCCGCCGCAACTCGCCCTCGTCCAGCAGCGAGCGGCCCTCGCCGAGGGCGACCGTGCCGGACGCCGACGTCACCACCGTCGTCGTCGTCGAGGAGAACGTCGTGGAGGTGGTGGAGGTGGTGGAGACGGCCGACGGCTGCGCGGCGGGGTCCGCGTCGAAGAGTTCGGCGCGGAAGAGCGCCACCACCAGGGCCGCGCCGAGCAGTATGCCCAGCAGCGCGACGAAACCGCCCGCGGACCCGTCCACCCGGTCACCCGCCGGCGCCGGCCTGGGCACCGAGTCGATCCGGGCCCCCGCCGCCCGCTCCTCCCACGCGGGCGTCGGCCGCTTCACGATCCGCACCCGCCACGGCCGGTCCGGCGGGTACTCGACCACCAGGACGCCGCCCCGCCGGTAGTCCGGCAGATCGACCAGGTTGACGTCCTGGGTGATCCGGACCCGGAACGCGGGCCCCTCGTCCGGTGCGACCGTGAGGTCGAAGCGGACCGGGACGTCGCTGTCCTCGCCCCTCACCGCCGTCACGTCCTCGATCAGCGCCAGCGCCGTCCGGGGCACGACGGCCGCCTCCCGCGCCCGCCTCGGCGCACCCGCGAGGAGCGTCAGCAGGCCGTAACCCGTGGGCACGGCCAGGCTCGTGACGATCAGCGGCACGTCTTCGAGGACGCAGCCGACGGCGAACGCGGCGAGCGAGCCCCCGATCACACCACCCGTCAGGAGGCTCCGGGCCAAGCCGAGAGGGGTGTTGGGGGTGGGTGGCGCGGCCGTGGTCGTCGTCATAGGGGCGATTGTGGCGTTCCCCGGTGACAGGCGACAGGCCCCGGGCGCCACCGGCGGAAGAACGGGCCCCGCCCGGCACGGGCACGCCGGGCGGGCGGCGGGCGGGGCCGGGCAGGGGCGGGGCAGGGAGTGTGGGGTCAGCCGTCGGCGCGGGGGGCGAAGACTCCGAAGGCGGCGCCCTGGGGGTCGCGGATCACCGCGAGCCTGGGGCCGTTCTCCATCTCCACGTCGACGGGGCCGTGCAGGACCTCGGCCCCGAGCCGGGTCGCGGTCGCCGCAGCCGCGTCCACGTCGGCGACCGCGAAGAACGGGCTCCAGTGGGACGGGACCTCGGGCGGGACGGAGTCGTCCATGGCCATCACGCCGCCGAACATCCGGTCGGCCAGTCCGACCATCGGGTAGGTGCCGTGCGGCCAGACCCGCCAGCCGAAGACGTCGCGGTAGAAGGCGAGCGCGGCGTCCTTGTCCCGGGTCGACAGGTCGGCCCAGCCGAACGCGTTCGGCTCCTCCACCACGCCGAAGCCGCCGAAGGCGCGGGCCTGCCAGAGCGCGAACGGCGCACCCGTCGGGTCGCTGAGCAGCGCCCAGCGGCCCAGGTCGCCGACCTCCATCGGTTCCATCCACACCCGGGCGCCCGCCGCCGTGGCGGCCGCGCAGGTGCGGTCGACGTCGTCGGCGGCGAAGGACAGCAGCCACATCACCGGCTGCTGCGGGTTCATCAGCGGGGCCACGGCGGCGGCGGGCGCGCCGTCGTGGGAGAAGGTCGTGTAGCCGCCGTACTGGGGGTCCGGGTCGGCCTCGGCGCTCCAGCCGAACAGTCCGCCGTAGAACTGCAGGGCTGCGGGGAGGTCGCGGGCGCTCAGCTGCGCCCAGCACGGGGAACCAGGGGTGATCTCGGTCGCCTTCACCACACTGCCTTTCGACGTGGTTTCCTGCTGCGCGGTGTCGGTTCACCATTTTCGCCGGTCAGGGGGAAGGCGGCGAGTCCGGGCGGCGCCGCTGCTACGGGGCGACCCATCCGCCGGTGAGCGTCTGGACGGCCGATCCGTCGAGGTCCTTGAGCTTGGTGGCGGCGAAGGCACGCGCGGCGTCGGAGGTGAGCAGCCGGAAGGCGGGGCGCGTGGCGGTGAGCCACTCGACGATCCGGGTCGCCACGTCCTGCGGCGTCTGGGCGTTGGCGAAGGCGTCGCGGGTGCGGGCCAGGTAGGCGGACAGGGCGGGGGCGTACGGTCCGGCCTGCTGTTCGGCGTCGTGCGCGAGGCCCACGTTGGCGACGAACTCGCTGGCCACCGCTCCCGGTTCGACCACGCCGACGGACACGCCGACGGTCGCCGCGACCGGGGCGAGGGACTCCATGAAGCCCTCGACGGCGAACTTGGCGGCGCAGTAGGCCTCGTTGAAGGGCTGGCCGATCACGCCGCCGACGCTGGTCACGGTCAGGACGCGGCCCCGACTCGCGCGCAGCAGGGGCAGGGCGGCCCTGGTGACGTGCAGGACACCGAAGAAGTTGACCTCCATGACGGCGCGGACGTCCTGCACGTCCTCCTGTTCCAGGGTGCCGACGTGGCCGGCGCCGGCGTTGTTGACGAGCGCGTCCAGCCGGTCGAGGCCGGACAGGCAGGCTTCGACCGAGGCGGGGTCGGTCACGTCCAGGGCCCGGACGTCGACGGTGGCCCCGGCCCGGTCCGCGGCGGCGAGCAGCGCGTCCGCCTTGGCGGTGTCGCGCATCGTGGCGATCACGTGCCAGCCGGCGCGGGCGGCGGTGACGGCGGTGGCCAGGCCGATGCCGGAGGAGGTGCCGGTGATCAGGACGGTCCTGGTGGGCCCGGTCGAGTCGGCGGGGTCGGTGGTCTCGGTGGTCGTGGTGGTCTGGGTGGTCTGGGTGGTCTGGGTGGTCATCGGGGCGCCCCTCATATGCTTATGGTTCATAACCAATATGAGTCATAACTATGTGAGCCGACATTCAACCCTGTCAAGCACCTGGCTACGCTGGACCCCATGCCCAACCCATCGGATGACCTCACCGGGGAGGTCGTCGGCCTCTTCGCCGCCGTCAGCCGCCGCTACGCCCAGGAGTCCGAGGCCGCCGCCGCGGCCCACGACCTGACCCCGCTCCAGGCCAAGGCGCTGCTCGCCGCCGAGAGCCCGGTCCCGACCCGGCGCATCGCCGAACGGCTGCACGCGGAGCCGTCCAACGTGACCGTGATCGTCGACCGGCTGGAGTCGCGCGGCCTGGTCGAGCGCAGCCTCGACGAGGCCGACCGCCGGGTCAAACGGGTCGCCGCCACGGCGGCCGGCCGCGCCGTCGCCGCCGACCTGCGCGCCCGCACGCCCTTCGCCGCCGACCCGCTGGCCCGGCTCACGGCGCAGCAGCGCGAGGCCCTGCGCGAGCTGCTGCGGCTGGTCCTGGAGGCCTGACGCCGCACCCGGCGGGGCGGGGCGGGCCGGGGACGGAGGGGGGGAAGGGGGCGGGAGGGGCGGGCCGAGGGCGGGCCGTCAGCCGAGGAACGGGCCCTCGGTGAAGCGGCGCAGCTGTCGGGCGAAGGCCTCGGCCTCGCCGGCCGGCCAGTCGGCCAGGCCGGCGGTGATGTGGGCTGCCAGGCGCTCGCGCAGTTCGGCCACGGCCTGTCGGCCCGGTCCGGTCAGGACGAGCAGTTGGGCGCGGCGGTCGGCGGGGTCCGGTTCCCGGCGGACCAGGCCGGCGGCTTCGAGGCGGGAGGCCCGGCGGGTGACGCCGGAGCGGTCGAGTCCGACTTCGGGGGCCAGGTCGGCGGCGCTGCGCGGCCCGGTCCGGGCGAGGGCGCTGAGTACCGGGTAGGTCAGTTCGTCCAGTTCCCGGCCCATGCCCTCGGTCAGGCGCCGGTGCAGTCGTGTGCGGGTGGTGCGCCGCAGCAGGAGGCCCAGCGCGTCGGCGATCTCGTCCCCCGTCCCGTTTCCCGTACGGCTTGCGGTCTCGTTCTCTGCCTGGTTGTCCATGCCATCAGATTAGCGTGCACGGCGCACGCATTGGGTGTTACAGTTTCCGAGATGCGTGCGCAGCGCACGCATTTTCGGAACCACCCCCACCGAAGGGACATCCCGTGACCCGCACCGGCATCGAGGCCGCCCTCGCCGACCTCCTGTTCGACCGCGACCTCACCGTGCCCGAGGCCGTCGATCGCCACTTCGCCCCCGGCTACCGCCAGCGCACGAATGGCGAGTGGGCCGACCGCGCCGGGTTCGCCGACCACATCGCCCACCTGCGCACCCTCGTCGCCGACGGCCGCGTCGAGGTCCACGAGGAACTGCGCGACGGCGACCGGTACGCCGACCGGCACACCGTCCACCTCACCAAGAAGGACGGCTCCACCGTGCGGACGGAGGTGTACGTGTTCGCCGACCTGGCCCCCGACGGCCGGTTCAGCCGCCTGGAGGAGACCACCCTGATGCTCGAAGGGGCCGACGCCGACCGGGGCATCGGCAGCGCGCGCTGACGGCGCGGCCCGCCGGGGCACCCCTGTTTTCGTCATCTTGACGAAAACAGGGGTGCCCCCATATCGTCGACATGACGAGAAGGGGGCCCTGCGATGGCCGACATCACCAGACGGTTCGGGCTGCGCCACCTGCGCGCCGTCCCCACCGCGCACATCCGCCACCTGCGGCGGGGCCGGGTCACCCACGACGGGCCCGGGCTCGCGTTCTGGTTCCGGCCGCTGACCGCGGCCATCTCCGAAGTACCGGTCGACGACCGGGAACTCGCCATGCTCTTCCACGCCCGCACCGGCGACTTCCAGGACGTCACCGTCCAGGCCACGCTCACCTACCGGATCACCGACCCCGCCACCGCCGCCACCCGCGTCGACTTCGGCATCGACCCCGACACCGGCGCCTGGCGCACGGCCCCGCTCGACCAGCTCGCCACCCTGCTCACCGAGACCGCCCAGCAGCACGCGCTCGGCCTGCTCGCCCGCACCCCCCTCGCCGGCGCCCTCGCCGACGGGGTCGACGCCGTACGCGAACGGATGGCCGAAGGCCTCGCCGACGAACCCCGGATCACCGCGACCGGACTCGCCGTCATCGCCGTCCGGGTGGTGGCCCTGCGGCCCGAACCGGAGGTCGAACGGGCACTGCGCACCCCCGCCCGCGAACGGGTGCAGCAGGAAGCCGACCGGGCGACCTTCGAACGCCGCGCGGTGGCCGTCGAGCACGAACGCGGCATCGCCGAGAACGAACTCGCCAACCGCATCGAACTCGCCCGCCGCGAGGAGCAGCTGCTCGCCCAGCAGGGCGCCAACCGGCGCCTCCAGGCCGAGGAGGAAGCCGTCGCCGACCGGGTCCGCGCCGACGCCGAGGCCACCCGCCGCACCCGGCTGGCCGCCGCCGAGGCGCAGGCCGCCCGCGAACTCGGCGACGCCCGGGCCTCCGCGGAGGCCGCCTGGCTGACGGCCCACCAGCAGGCGGACCCGGCCGTACTGCGGGCCCTGGCCCTGATGCGACTGGCCGAGCACCTGCCGCGGATCGACAGCGTGACACTCACCCCCGACGTACTCACCGGCCTGCTCGCCCGCCTCGGCGCCCCCGGCCCGACCGCCGGAAGCGGGGGCACCGGCGGCGGGGGCGGGGGCGGGCGATGACGCTCGCACCGCGGGTGGTGCTGGTGCACCGGCGCACCGAGTACGCGGAACTGGTGGCCCGCCACGGCACCCCCGGCCAGGCCTCGTTCTTCCTCGCCTCCCGGGGCCGCTCCGCCCGGGACGTCGAACAGCGCCACCACCGGCACACCGCCGCGCTCGCCGAGGCGGCCGCCGCCGTCCCCCTGGACTGGCGGCGCACCCGGGTCGAACGGGCGGACCTGCCGCGCTTCCTGTTCGAGCCCGGGGACGTGGTGGCCGTGGTCGGCCAGGACGGGCTGGTCGCCAACGTCGCCAAGTACCTGGACGGCCAACCGGTGATCGGCGTGGACGCCGACCCGGGCCGGGACCCCGGCGTCCTGGTGCGCCACCGGGTCGACGCACTGCCCGCGCTGCTGCGGGCGGCGGCGCACGGCACCGGGCCGCTGGAGGAACGGACGATGGTCGAGGCCGTCACCGACGACGGCCAGCGGCTGCTCGCACTGAACGAGGTGTACGTCGGACAGCCCGGGCACCAGACCGCCCGCTACCGCCTGGGGACGGACGGCGGGGCTGAGGACGGCGCGGCTGAGTGCGGGCACGGCGGCGGGGCGGCGGACGGCGGCGGGGCCGAGGAGGCCCAGGCCTCGTCCGGCGTCCTGGTCGGCACCGGCACCGGCGCCACCGGCTGGTGCCGTTCGGCCTGGCTGGAACGCGGCGGCCCCCTCGCCCTGCCCGCCCCCGACGCGCCGGAGCTGGCCTGGTTCGTCCGCGAGGCCTGGCCCTCCCCCACCACCGGCACCGACCGGGTGCACGGCCTGCTGACCGCCGGCCGGCAGCTGGTGCTCACCGTCGAGTCCGAGCACCTGGTCGCCTTCGGCGACGGCATCGAGACGGACGCCCTGGACCTCACCTGGGGACAGAGCGTGCGGCTCGGCGTCTGCGCGAGCCGGCTGCGCCTGCTGGGGTGAGCCCGCGCGGCGCCGGCCGACGGCCGCTCACAGCCGCAGGTGCGACGCCCCGTTGAGGTCCAGGACCGTGCCCGAGGCCCAGGTCGCCTCGGCGGAGGCCAGGTACAGCACCGCCGCGGCGACCTCCTCCGCGGTGCCGACCCGGCCGAACGGGCTCTGCTCGCGCAGGGCCTGCCCCGACGGCCCGGCCAGCCGGTCGGCGACCCGGTCGGTGGCGGTGAAGCCGGGGGCGACCGAGGTCACCGAGATCCCGTGCGGCGCCAGCGCGACGGCCAGGGACTGGCCGAGGGCGTGCAGCGCGGCCTTGCTCGCGCCGTACGCGGGGTGGTCCGGCTCGCCGCGGAAGGCCCCGCGCGAGCCGATGTGCACGATGCGGCCCGGAGCACCGCGGTCGATCAGAAGGCGCGCGACGCAGTAGCTCAGGTCCGCCGCACCGAGCAGGTTGACGTCGACCATCCGGCGCCAGACCCGCTGCCAGTCCTCGTACGACACCCCCGCCACCGGGTGGGCGTTGTCCTGCGAGGTGGCCACGGCCGCGTTGTTGACCAGGACGTCCACGCCGCCCAGCCCCGCGTGCGCGGCCCGCGCGATGCGCTCGGCCCCGGCCGGGTCGCCCAGGTCCCCCTCCACCAGGACGTGCCCCTCGCCGGGCAGCGCGGCCAGGGTCCGCTCGGCCTCGGCCCGGCTCGACGCGTAGTGCACCGCGACCCGGTCGCCGGCGGCGGCGAACGCGTGCGCCACGGCCCGGCCGATGCCCCGGGAGGCGCCGGTGACCAGGACGCCCCTCATCGGGCGAACAGCCGGCTCTCGTCACGGAACGCCTTGAACTCCAGGGCGTTGCCGGCCGGGTCGAGCAGGAACATCGTCCACTGCTCCCCCGGCTGCCCCTCGAAGCGCAGGGACGGCTCGATGACGAACTCGGTACCGGCCTGCGCCAGCCGCCGGGCGAGGTCGTGGAAGGCCTCGACGTCCAGCACCAGCCCGAAGTGCGGCACCGGGACGGGACGGCCGTCCACGGTGCCGTGCCCGGCGGCACCAAGCCCGGGACCGGCGACCAGGTGCGTCACCACCTGGTGGCCGTGGAAGTCCCAGTCGACCCAGCCGTCGGACGAGCGGCCCTCCGGGAGTCCGAGCACACCGCCGTAGAACGCCCGGGCACGGGCCAAGTCGTCGACAGGGAAGGCGAGATGAAACGCGGGACGAGTCATGCCCTCCACCTTGCGCCCCGCTCCGACCCGATGTCAACATTCGGACATGAACGATGAACCCCTGCGGAAGGCAGTCCGTCGCGGACTCGCCGACGAGGTGGCGGACCGGGTCCGCGACGCGGTCTTCGACGGACGCTTCCCGCCCGGCGCCCCCCTGCGCGAGGCCGAACTGGCCGCGTCACTGGGCGTCAGCCGCGGCGCCGTGCGCGAGGGGCTCGCCCGGCTGCAGCACGAAGGACTGATCCGCACCGGCTGGCACCGGCCCACCACCGTCGTGGCGGCGACCGCCGCCGACGTGGAGGAGGTCTACCGCGTCCGCGCCGCCCTCGACCGGCTCGCCACCGTCACCGCGATGCGCCGGGCGACCCCCGGCCGGCTCGACGAACTCGACCGCCTCGTCGACGAGATGGCCGCCGAACTGGCCGCCGGCGCCGGAGTCCCGCGACTGCTCGCCCTGGACATGGCCTTCCACGACCGGATCTACGCGGCCGCCGGGAACAGCCGCCTCACCGAGGCCTGGCAGACCCTGCGCTCCCAGGTCTTCCTCTTCCAGCTCCAACGGGTCTCCCTGGCCGGCGGCCAGTACCGCGCCCTGGTCGTCGACGAGCACCGCGAACTCGCCCGCCTGCTCCGGGCGGGCGGCGGCGAGGAGGAACACGAGCGGCTCGACCGGCTCGCCGCCGAACACGTCGACACCGCCCGCCGCAGCCTCCTGGCCCTCCTCGCGCAGCCGGACGGGGCGCAGCCAGGCGGGGCAGACACGGACGGCACGGGCGGCACGGACGCGGGTACAGGCGGCGCGGCGGCGGCGGCCGGGTGAGTGCGGAGGGGTAGCAGAAGGGGGCCGTCGGCGCCCGCCGGGGCCGGAACCGGTTTGGATCACGCGGCGGCCGGGACGGACACTGAGGGCCGGTCAGCCGGATCCGGCGGCGCGGAGGGGGCGGGACGTGGAACAGGCCGTGCAGTGGTACGGGGTGCGGTGCGTGTTCGAGTGGACGGCCGGGGACGGGCGGACCTACGAGGAGCGGATCACCCTCTGGCAGGCCTCCTCCGCCGACGAGGCGATCGCCCTCGCCGAGGCGGAGGCCGGCACCTACGCGGCCGACAACCGCCTCGGCCACCTCGGCTTCGCCCAGTCCTTCCGCCTCGACGGCCCGCCGGGCCAGGGCGCCGAGGTGTTCTCCCTGCTGCGGGACAGCCCGCTGGAGCCGGACGCCTACCTCGACGCCTTCTTCGACACCGGCTCCGAACGCCGGCAGCGGCACTGAGCGCGCCCCGGCGGGCGGGGCGCGCTCACGGGCGGAGGATCCGCAGCGCCGCGTCGCGAACGGCGGCGGCCAGAACGCGGGGGCCGGTGACGTGGGCGGCGTGCCCCTGGCCGGCGAGCGTGACGGTCCGCGCGTCGGGCAGGACCCCGGCCAGATCGGCCAGCCGCCGGCGCAGGTGGGCGGGGCTGAGGTCGCCCTCGATCAGGGTCGTCGACAGGGCGAGTGCCGCGAAGCGGCCGACTCCGACGCCGAGCGCGTCCAGCGCCTCGTCTTCGGCGATCTGCGCGGCCGCGTACGCGCACAGCGCCGCCCGCAGGCGCGGGTCGGCCACCAGGGCCTCGGCCGTGTCCGCCGGCACCCGCACGATGTCCCGCAGGTGGATCCGCACCGCCTCGACCGGGTCCCCGGCGTCCAGCGCCGCCCGGGCCCGTACCCCCGCCGCCCCGGCGACCGGCTCCCCCGTCGGCAGCGGCGGTTCGTAAAGGACGAGTCCGGCGAACACGGACGGGGCCGACAGGGCGGCCTCCAGCGCGGCCACCGCGCCCGAGGAGTGCCCCACCAGCACCACCGGAGGCTCCAGGAGGCCCGCGACGGCGAGGACGTCGGCCGCCTCGACCGCCATCGAGTGCGGCAAGGCGATGTCCGCACCGGGAACGTAGATCCGCCGCCGGATCCGGACCACCCGGAAGCCGTCGGCGAGGTGGCGGGTGACGCCGTCCCAGGACGTCGCGTCCCCGCCGCCGGGGTGGACCACCAGCAGGACCGGTCCCGACCCCTCGTCGAGGGCGGTGACGGGTCGGCTGTCGTCGGAGGATGCGTGAAGCTCGGTCATGCCCGCCAGGCTCCCCCGGCCCGCCCGCATCCCGCTCTCGTCCCGCCGGGATCCGCCCCGGCCCACCGGCAGGACGCTGACAGACCGCTGACACGCCGCCGGGCAGACGTGACCGGCGGCACGCGCGTGACCTTTGGCACCCGTTCCCTCACCCAACGTGAAAGGATCGCGGTCGGCAACGGTTCGCATCAGCAAGGGGAGAACATGGCGGAGCGCCAGAACGGCACGGTCAAGTGGTTCAACGACGAGAAGGGGTACGGGTTCATCACCCCCGAGTCCGGCCCCGACCTGTTCGTTCACTTCCGGGCGATCGAAGGGGACGGCTTCAAGTCCCTGGTGGAAGGCCAGAAGGTCACCTTCGAGGCCGTCCAGGGCCAGAAGGGCATGCAGGCCGACAAGGTCCACGTCGAGAAGTAGGCCCCGGCGCGAACGGGCGAGTCCCGGCGTCCACGGCGCCCACCGGCTCCGGCCGGTGCCAGGGCGCCCGGCAGGGACGCCGGGCTCCCCGGCGTGCCCGCCACGGTGCGCGGGCGGACGCGGGCCGCACCCGGACGGGACCGGACGCGGCGGCCCGGGCGGCCCCTCACCGCACCCAGTCGGCCGCGAAACCCGCTCCCGCCTTCCTGACCCGCGCCGCGCCGGCCCCCGCGAAGTGCGCCGGTATCACCAACTCCCGCTCCGCCGCCGCCCGTTCCAGCACCCGCAGCCGGCTCGCCGCCGCCTGGGCCTGGTCCAGGCAGAAGCAGCTGTTGCACGAGGGATGCGCCAACTGCACCGGCGAGTGCATCAGGTCCCCCACGAACACCGCCCGCTCGCCGGCCGACTCCACCCGCAGCACGGACGAGCCCGGCGTGTGCCCCGGCGCCTCCTCCAGCACCAGCGCCGGGCCGAGGCGCAGCGACCCCGACCACTGCACCGCCTGTCCGGCCGCGATCACCGGCGCCACGCTGTCCTCGAACACCAGGTCCCACTCCGCCCAGCGGGCCGGGTCGACCGCGGCGCCGTCGCGTGCCGGGTGGCGGGCCGCCGGGTCGAAGAACGCCCGGTCGGCCGCCGGCAGGTAGTACTCCGCGTTCGGGAAGGTGGGGACCCAACTCCCGTCCTTCCCGGTGGTGTTCCACCCGACGTGGTCGGCGTGCAGGTGGGTGTTCACCACCGCGTCCACATCCTCCGGGCGTACCCCCGCCGCCAGCAGCTCCGGGAAGTGCCCCTCGCGCCGGTGGAACATCGGTGTCCCCGGGCGCTCGCGGCCGTCGCCGACCCCGGTGTCCACCAGGACCGTCCGGCCCGCGCTGCGCACCACCCAGGTCTGCAGCGCTCCGATGTAGGAGCCGGAGGCGGGGTCGTAGTGCTCGGGTGCCGGGACGGCGTCGCCGTCGGCCCAGGCCTGTTCGTCGAGGCCGGGCACGATCCTCGCCGCCGGTGCGAACGGGCCCTGGTACTCCAGCACCCGGATGATCTCCACGTTCCCCACCACGATCCGCTCCACGGCTCGCCCTCCACGTTCTGTTCGTGCGTGTTCCCGCTTGCTGTCTGCTCCTTGAGCCTAGGAAGCCCGGGTGAGCCGCTCAATGCGCCAGAAGCTCGCTCCGATACGCGATCGGCTCACCCCGGTGCCTGCGGCACCCGCCGCCGGCCCCCGCCCGGACGCCCCGCCCGGGCGCTCCGGGGGCGGCTACGATGGCCGGGTGGACGTGGTCAGCGACGCGATCGCCGCCGTACGGGCGGGCCGGCCCGCCTCCAACCGGCTGAGCGTGGCGGGGCGTTGGGGCGCGCGGATCCCCTCCTACGCGGGCGCGGGCTTCCATGTGGTGCTGTCCGGCAGCTGCTGGCTGCTGTCCGACGGCGGCGAGTCGCTGCGGCTGGGGCCCGGCGACGCGGTGCTGCTGCCGCACGGCAGCGGGCACGCCCTGTCCGACGAGGAGTTGACGGCCTCCCGGGCGGCGCGCCTGCCGGCGCTGGAGGACCTGCTCGACTCCCGCCGGGGCCCGGGCTCCGCGACCTCCCCAGGCGGCCCGCACGACCCGGCCGACCCGGGGGCCGTCGGCGCGGCGGACCTGCTGTGCGGCAAGTACCGCCTCGACCACGGGCTCGGGCACCCGCTGATGCGCGAGCTGCCCGAGGTCGTCCACCTGCCCACCCGCACCGGCGAGCATCCCGAGCTGCGTGCCGCCGTCGACCTGCTGGGTGCCGAGCTGGCCGCCGCGCGCCCCGGCGGCGAACTCGCCGTGCCCGGGCTGATCGACCTCCTGCTCGTCTACCTGGTGCGCGCCTGGACCACCCGGCGCGGCGCCGACGGCTGGGGCGCGGCCCTCACCGACCCGGTGGTGGCCGCCGCGCTCGCCGCCGTCCACGAGGAGCCGGCCCACCCGTGGACGGCCGAGGCCCTGGCCGCCCGCGCCGGGGTCTCCCGCGCCACCCTCACCCGGCGCTTCAGCACGCGCACCGGCCGCCCGCCGATGGCCTACCTCACCTGGTGGCGGATGACCCGGGCCGCCGGC
This sequence comes from Kitasatospora sp. NPDC056446, assembly GCF_042796115.1. Taxonomy (NCBI): domain Bacteria; kingdom Bacillati; phylum Actinomycetota; class Actinomycetes; order Kitasatosporales; family Streptomycetaceae; genus Kitasatospora; species Kitasatospora sp. NPDC056446. The sequence goes on from NZ_JBHTRF010000007.1 coordinate 50,513, forward strand.
CTGCTGCGCGACACCGCCGAGCCGCTGGAAGCCGTCGCCCGCAAGGTCGGCTACGCCAGCCCGTACGCGCTCTCGCACGCCTTCGCCCGGCAGTTCGGCACCACCCCCGGCCGCTACCGCGCCGCCCGGGACGCCGCCCGCGCGGCCTGAGCCCGCGCGCCTCGGGGCAGCCCGGCAGCGGCGCAGGCACGGGCCGACCCGGAGACGGACGCGGGCGAGGACGCGGGAACACGTGCGGGTGCGGATGCGGGTACGGGACATGGTGGCCCCCTTCCTCCGGCGGCCCCGGTGGCCGCCGTTGCGATACCCCCGAGCCTGGCCGGTGCACCCCCTCGCGCACATCTGCCGATCGGCACAACCGTGGCGCTCTCCCGGGCCGTTCGCCCTGCTGATCGGCAGGGCAGACGGCAGGGCGAACGGCAGGGCAGACGGCAGGGCAGACCAGGGCGGACGCCCTACGCCTGGGCGGCGAGCGCGTGGGCCTCACGCAGGGTGCCGGCCGCCAGGGCGTGCTCCTCCTGGACGAGTTGTGCCATGGCCAGGTCGGTGACCGCCCGGACCAGGCGCCCGGTGCCGCCCTCGGGGTCCACCTCGTGGAGGCGGCGCTCCAGGTCGATGCTGCGCCGCAGCCGGGGGACCGTGGTGCCGGCGTAGTTGTACGGGCGCTCCCCCAGGACCGCCATGCGCAGGTCGCGCCGCCGCCTGAGGATGCCGAGGGCGGCGAGCGGTTCGCGGCCGTCCGGCAGGGTCATCGAGCCGCGGGCGCTCTTGCCCTCGGGCATGCCGGTGCCGGCCTCGACGGCCCGGACCAGGTCGCCCAGCCCCTTCTGGAAGGACGTGTACAGGCCGCCGGACCAGTGGAGGTGGTTCACCCCCAGCACCGGCCGGAGGCGTTGCCCCGGATCGACGGCGACCGGCTCCGGCGCCTCGGCCGCGGCCTGTTCGTCCCGCACCCCGGAGCGGGCGAACAACGCACTCCGCACGGCTTCGTGGAAGCCGAAGTCGGCGGTGCGGGTCCGGGCCGGCAGCCGTTCGGCGGACCGCGCGGCCTCCTCCAGCAGGTCCCGGGCCTGAGCGGGGCGGCCGAGGTCGGCGAACCACAGCGCCGCGCCGGCCGCCCGCAGCGCCATGAGGGGACTTCGGTCCTGCCCTGCCTTCTGGTCGCGCTGGTGGGCGAGCGCCTCGTGTTCGACGGCGACGGCCTCCTCGGTGCGGCCGGCGAGGCGCAGCAGCACGGTGACGTCGAGCAGTCGCCACATCAGGTCGGTCCCGCCTTCCCCGGCCACCGCCCGGGAGCGGTCGGCCACCGCGCGGGCGGCGTCCACGGCCTCGTCGAACCGTCCCGCCTCGGCGAGGGCGTGGGCGAGGGCGGCGCGCAGCACGGCTGCTTGGCCGAGGTCCGGGACCGGCCGGTGCTCCTCGGCCCGCCGCGCCAGGTCGGCCGCCTCCTGGTGGGCCGCGAGGGCCTGGTCGTGAAGGTGGAGGCGAGAGTACTGCCGGGCGAGGGAGGACAGGGCGAAGGCGGCGTTTCCCAGGTGTTCGACGGTTCCGCCGGCGATCAGGGCGCGGTGGATGTCGGCGGCCTCCTCCATCAGGCGCAGGGCACCCTTCGCCCGGCGGTCGGAGCGGCGGTACGCCAGGCCCACCAGGGACTTGGCCAGCGCGGGCAGACCCGAGGCGGGGTCGGCGAGCGCCGCCTCCCGGCAGCGGGCGACGGTCGCGTCGGTGACCGGTTCCCGCTTCATCCGCGCCCTCCCGGCGTGGCGTGTCCGGACGGGGCTGCGTACGTGGTCGTCACTCGGTTTCCTTCCTGGTCAGTGGCACCGGGCAGCCCGCCCGGACGCCTCCCACTCCGAACGTCTTCCGCCCGGCGTCGGTTCCGGGCCGGAGCGGGACGGGCACGGCGGCGAACTCCGGTCGCGGGAAAGGGCGGTGACAGGGCCGTTGACCGCCGACGGCCCCGGTGCCACCATCGCGCGGTGACCGATGATCCCGGCTCAGCCGTCCGTATCGCCGCCGGCCTCTGGCAGCGCGTCGTCCTGTCCCTCGTCGCCGCGCTCTTCCTGCTCGTCGCGGTCGGCGAGGTCGCGTTGGAGCCCTGGGGCGCCAAGGTCTTCGGCACGGTGGTGGGCCTCGCCTCGGCGGTGCTGCTCTACCGGGCCCTGCGGATGGGACTGGGTCATCGACGGCTCCGGAATCACCAGCCGCACGCTGGAACGGACGCACCGGATCGCCTGGTGCGAGATCGCGTCGGTCGACCTGGGCGACGCCGGGTCCGCCGTCGGCCTCTCGACCGCGCTGACGCTCACCACCCGCGAGGGGCGCACGATCGTCCTGCGCGGCCTCGCCGGCTACGCGACCCGGGCCACCACCGCCCGCCTGCGGCAGCGGAAGGCGCAGCTCGACGCGTGGCTGGACGGGCACCGGACGGGCTGCGCGGACTGCGGTCCCGCCGGTCCCGCGTAGCCGCGCGAGGAGTCGGACGGGCCGGCTGCCCGCGCCGGTCCACCGGCCGTCGGCCGTCGGGCGACGGGCGCCGGCGCGGTCCGTCGCGCCGTCGGGAACGGGCCGCCGGGAGCATGCCGCCGCGGAACGGCCCGGGGATCCCCGGGTCGTGGTGATCACCACCGGTCCGCGCGCGGGAGAATGGGCGGGTGACCGACAGTCAGCCGCCCCGAGGCATCACCGCCCTGATTCCCGGCGCCCCCGCCCCCGCCACGCCCGGCGAACGGGCGGCGTCGCAGCTCGTCCACCTGCGCACCGCCGAGGTGCCCCTCCCGCTGCTGGCCGCGGCGGTGGAGCTGATCGCCCCGCAGTTGGAGAGCGAGGACCCGCTCACCCGCGCCGCCGCCGCCGACGTCCGCGCCCGGCTGCTCGCCGTACTCGCCGTGCCCGGCGACGCGGGGCCGCGCGCCGCCAGGGCGGGCATCGGCTGAGGGCCGACGGGCGGGCCGGGGCACCGGAGGAACCGGAGGAACCGACGCCCCCTGCCCGGCCGGCTCAGCCGCGTGCGGTGGCGGCGGCCTGGCGGGTGCGGCGGGCGAGGCGGTGCAGGCGCTGGACGGCGACGAAGCGGTGCATCCGGTCGGCCAGCGTCAGGCGGTACTTGAGGCGCAGCTGGGTGCTCAGGCCGGCGAGGCGCCCGGGGCCGATGGCCCGGATGAGTCGGCTGACGTGCTGCTGGTAGGCCTCGCGGTAGGCGCGGTCGCCGTCCGGGACGGCCCAGAAGAACATCGGGATCTCCTCGACCAGGCAGTTGCGGTCGTAGGCGGCCAGGTGCCCGGCGAACGCGGGTTCGGGGCGGGCGAGCAGCCACTCCCGGACGAGTTCCATCGAGCGGACCCGGTCGATCACGCCGCGCGGGTCGGTCTTCTTCTGGGTGATGGACAGTTCGCCGTCCTCGCGCACCCGCCAGTGGTAGATCGGCTCGGAGAGCACGTCGACGCGCTCGGCGAGGAAGTGGTGGGGCACGCTGACCGGGGCGTCCTCGTACAGGATGCCTTCGGGGTACAGGATGCCCGCGGCGTCGAAGAAGGAGCGCCGGTAGACCTTGTTCCAGGCGGTGCGGTCGGTGACCAGGGCGGGCAGTTCGCTGACGTGGGTGCGCAGCCGGGTCTCGCGGAAGGCGCGGCGGTGGCCGTGCGAGGGGGTGAGGCCGGTGGTGCGCAGGCGCAGCGCGTTGCCGGTGACGAAGTCGGATCCGGTCTCGTCGAGGGTGCTGACCATCAGCTGGTAGGCGTGCGGTGGCAGGGTGTCGTCGCTGTCGACGAAGGCCAGGTACTCGGTGCCGGGGGCGAGGTGGCGCCAGCCGGTGTTGCGGGCGGCGCCGAGGCCCTGGTTGTCCTGCCGGACCAGCCGGAAGCGCGGGTCCCGGTCGGCGTAGGCCTCGGCGATGGCGGGGCCGCCGTCGGTGGAGCCGTCGTCGACCATGACGCACTCGAAGTCGCCGAAGGTCTGGGCCGCGATCGAGTCGAGGCATTCCCGCAGGTAGCGCTCGACGTTGTAGATCGGGACGACGACGGACAGGCGCGGGGCCATCAGCGGCCTTTCGCTCAGGAGCGGACGGTCCGGTCGGGCCGGGCGGGTACGCACCGCCGACGGCCGATCACCGGCAGTGGCCCGAATGTAGGGATCATACAAGGCCGTTGGGCGAACGTCGGATGTCTTCGGGCCTGCCGGTCGGTGGAGCGGGCGTGTCCGGCGTCAACCGCTCGCGGATGTCGCGGGGGCCGGGGCGGGGGCGTCCCCGGTTGCCGCCCCAGGGGGGCGTCCGACGGCGCCATCTTCACCCGAATGGAGTAACTTCACGGTCCTCCACCCGCCATCGCCCGCGCTGCGGAACGACCATCGAAGGACTGTGCGTGCAGGCCTCCAGACGATGAGGTGAGGGACATGCGGGAAGCATCGGACGAGGGTGTGCCGGAGTCGTCCTCCGGGATCCAGCGGCGGCTCTACACCGGAGGGGAGCGCCCCTTCGACCCCGAGGACCTCGTGATGGCGTCGGGGCGCGACGTCACCCCGGGGCGCCTGTCCTGGGCGCGGCAGGAGATCGAGGAGAAGGGCGCCGCCGCGCTGGAGCGCTACCTCCCCTGAACGGACCGGGGCGCGGACCCGGGCGCGGACGGCGCGGCCCGGGCCCGGGCTCCGGACCGGACCGGCCCGGCGGCGCGGGAGGCGGGGTCGACGGGGGCGCCGGAAGGTGCGAGCGTGCGCTGTGGCATCGCCCAGGACCCGATCCCGGAGGACCCGCCCCATGGTGCACGCCCAGCTCGACCCGGCCGCCCGGCAGCAGCTCGCCCGGCGGGTCGTCGCCGCGAAGACCCGCAAGGACCTCACCTGGCAGGAGCTGGCGGACGCCGCCGGCCTGTCCGTCGCCTTCGTCACCGCCGCGCTGCTCGGCCAGCACCCGCTGCCCGCCGACGCGGCCGGGGCGGTGGCCGGGCTGCTCGGCCTGGACGAGGACGACGCGCTGCTGCTGCAGACCGTCCCGCTGCGCGGCTCCTCCCCCGGCGCCGTCCCCACCGACCCGACCATCTACCGCTTCCACGAGATGCTCCAGGTCTACGGCACCACCCTCAAGGCCCTGGTCCACGAACAACTGGGCGACGGCATCATCAGCGCCGTCGACTTCCGGATCGACGTGAAGACCGTCGAGGACCCCGCGGGCGGCCACCGCGCCGTCATCACCCTGGACGGCAAGTACCTTCCCGCCAAGCCGTTCTGACCCCCGCCTGGCCCCCGCCTGGCCCCCGGCTGCCCCCCGGCCGCGGCGACCGCCGCCCCGGCGCGGGGTGCGTTGTCAGTGCCGGCGGTGATGATGCCGTCCATGAACGACGCCGCTCCGCTCACCCCCGCCGGCTACGCCGACGCCGTGGCCGCCGCAGTCCGGGCCGCCGCCGCCTACTACACCGACGGCGCGACCCCGCTCGGCGACGACGAGTACGACGCCCTGCTGCGCGCCGTCGCCGCCTACGAGCGGGAGCACCCGGACGAGGTGCTGCCGGACTCCCCCACCGGGAAGGTCGCGGGCGGCGCGGTCGGCGGCGACGTGCCGCACAGCGTGCCGATGCTGTCGCTGGACAACGTCTTCTCCGCCGAGGAGCTCGTCGACTGGGCGGCCGGCCTGGAGCGCCGCCTGGGCCGCCCGGTGGCCGCCTGGTGCGTGGAGCCCAAGCTCGACGGCCTGGCGGTGGCCGCCCGCTACCGCGCCGGGCGCCTGCACCGGCTCGTCACCCGCGGCGACGGCCTGGCCGGCGAGGACATCAGCCACGCCGCCGACGCGGTGCTGGGCCTGCCCGCCGTGCTCGCCGAGCCCGTCGACGTCGAGCTGCGCGGCGAGGTCCTGCTCACCCGCGAGCAGTTCGAGCACGCCAACGAGGTGCGCACCGCCCACGGCGCCGTGCCCTTCGCCAACCCGCGCAACGGCGCGGCCGGCACCCTGCGCGCCAAGGACCGCCCCTACCGAGTCGAGCTGACCTTCTTCGGCTACGGCGCCGTGGGCCTGGGCGAGGACCTCGCCCACAGCGCCCTGCTGGAGCGCCTGGCCGCCCTGGGGGCCAACACCGCCGCCGCCACGGCCGCCGCCCCGCTGCGCTGCGCCGGCCTGGAGGAGGCCCAGCAGCGCATCGAGGAGATAGCCGCGCTGCGCTCCGGGCTGCCGTTCGGCATCGACGGCGTGGTGGTCAAGGCCGACTCCCCGCAGGACCGGGAGGACGCCGGCTCCGGCTCGCGCGCGCCGCGCTGGGCCGTCGCCCGCAAGCTCGCCGCCGAGCACAAGGTCACCCGGCTGCTCGACGTCGAGTGGAACGTCGGGCGCACCGGCATCATCGCGCCGCGCGCCGTCCTGGAGCCGGTGGTCATCGACGGCGTGACCGTCACCTACGCCACGCTCCACAACCCGGCCGACATCACCCGGCGCGGCCTGATGATCGGCGACCGGGTGTTCGTCTACCGCGCCGGGGACGTCATCCCGCGCGTCGAGGCGCCGCTGGTCGAGGAGCGCACCGGCGACGAGCGGCCGGTCGTGTTCCCCGAGGTCTGCCCGCGCTGCGGCGACGCCATCGACCGCGAAGAACAGCGCTGGCGCTGCGTCCGGGGGCGCAACTGCCAGGTGGTCGCGTCCATCGGCTACGCGGCCGGCCGCGACCAGCTCGACATCGAGGGCCTGGGCGGCACCCGCGCCGTCCAGCTCGTCGAAGCCGGCCTGGTCGCCGACCTCGCCGACCTGTTCTCGCTGACCCGTGAGCAGCTCCTGGGCCTGGAGCGGATGGGCGACACCAGCACCGACAACCTGCTCGCGGCGATCGAGACGGCCCGCAGCCGCCCGCTCAACCGGGTGTTCTGCGCGCTCGGCGTGCGCGGCACGGGGCGCACCATGTCGCGGCGCATGGCTGCCCACTTCGGCTCGATGGCCGCGATCCGCGCCGCCGACGCCGAGACGCTGGCGGCGGTGGACGGGATCGGCCCGGAGAAGGCCCGGGTCATCGTCGCCGAACTGGCCGAGCTGGCGCCGCTGCTGGACCGGCTCGCGGCCCGGGGCGTGGGCACCGCGGTCACCGCGCCGCAGGCGCCCGTCGCGGCGGCGCCCGTCGCGGCGGCGCCCGTCGCGGCGGCCGGAGGCGGCGAGGAGGAAGGGGGCGAGGAGGAGGGGACGAGCGCGGGCGGCCCGCTGACGGGCGAGGCGGTCGTCGTCACCGGGAGCATGACCGGGGAGCTCGCCGCGCTGTCCCGCAACGAGATGAACGAGCTCGTCGAGCGCGCCGGGGGCAAGGCGTCCTCGTCCGTCTCCAAGCGGACCACCCTGCTGGTGGCCGGTGAGAAGGCCGGCTCCAAGCGGGCCAAGGCCGAGGAGCTCGGCATCCGGATCCTCTCCCCGGACGAGTTCGCCGTGCTGGTCGCCGGGCACCTGCCCCGGGGCTGACGGCCGCCGCTGCGGCACCGGCGGAACCGGCGGAACCGGACGGGGACGATCATCGTCTCCCAGGCGATGGTCCGTACGTACGGAGAGCGGTTCCACGGGGGGTGGACATGTCGGATGGCGGTGTCGTGCAGTCGGTGTTCGGTGCCGGCGGGGTGGTCGCGGGGGCGGCGGCCCTGGTCGCGGTGGTGCTCAGGGTCCGGCTGCGGGCGCGGATCCTGGCGCAGGGGGTGACGGCGCGGGCCCGCTGCCTGGAGACCTATCTGACGGTGGAGACGCGGGGGGCCGGCACCGAGCGGCGGACCTCCACCGAGCGGCACGTGATCATGGGGTTCACCACCCCGGACGGCCGGGACGTCCGCTTCCGGGACCGCTCCGGCGTCCCCCGGGTGACGGGCGACCTGGTGCGGGTGCGCTACCTGCCCGAGCGGCCGCGGCGGGTGGTGTTCGCCGACGGGCACCCGTCGGGCGTCTCCGGACGGCTGGTCGCGGGGGCCGTGGGCGGCCTGGTGCTCGTCGCGGCCGGGGCGGTCCTCGCCGTCCTCGGCCTCACGGCCGCGCCGGACGCCGCCGCGCCGGGGCCGCTGACCTCCCCCGCCGGGCAGTCCCCCGGCCCGGGGTGGACCCCCGGCGGCCACCCCGGGGTGATCGTCTGCACCGGCGGGGCGGACGGCGCGAGCTGCCCCGACGGCATGCTCGCCAGCCTGCTCCCCAAGCACTGACCCGCCGGACCGCGCCGGGTCGGAAGGCGGGTCAGGAGGCGGTGAAGACCACCTGGTCGACCGTCCAGAAGGCGCTGTTGGTGCCGGTGTAGCGGAACTGGAAGCGGGCCGTGGCGGCGCCGGCCGGGACGGTGACGGGCAGGCGCTCGACGGTGTTCAGGTCGCTGCGGTAGGACTTCACCAGCTGCGGGGCGCCGTTGTCGAAGACCACGTACAGGTCGCCGGTCTGCGGGCCGTCGACCTTGTAGTCGGTGGCGAAGGAGAGCGTGCCCCGGCCCGCGCCGGCCACCGGGTAGGCGGGGCTGACCAGGGTGGAGTCGAACTGCCCGGCGCCGTGGGCCTTGTCGTCCCACTCGTCGGAGTCGGCGACGGCGAACACGTTGCGGGCGCGCACGTTGGTCTCGCGGGACTGGCCGAGCTCGGCGGCGGTCCAGAACTCGTCGGTGGCGAAGGTCCAGCCGCGCCACTCGGTGACGCCGCCGCTGGGCATCCTGGAGTTGTCGATGCTCCAGCCGGCCGGCGGGGTGTGCGTCCAGCCCTTCACCGCGGCCGGGATGCCGCTCTCGTCGACCCGGGTCTGCAGCACCGGGCGCAGCGCGTCGAAGGCGTCGGGGGTGATCTCGTCGATGGGCTGCCCGTCGAGCTTCCAGGCGGGGTCGACGGGGACGCCCTCGTGCTTGAGGACGGTGGGGGCGATGTCGACGGGCTTGACGTCGTAGCGGCGGGAGCCGGGGGTGTAGCCGGTGCCGTCGGCGATGAGGAAGGTCTGGCGCTCGTTGGCGCTGTTGCCGCCGTGGCCGCCGGCGTCGGTGTGACCGTGGTCGGTGGTGACGACGATCAGCCAGTCCTCGGAGCCGTAGGTGGGGCGGGACTTGACGGCCTGGACGACCTGGCCGACGAGGGCGTCGACGGTATGGATGGCGGCCAGGTAGTCGGCGCCGGCGCCGCCGTGGGCGTGGCCGGCCTCGTCGATGCCGTCGAAGTGCAGGAAGGTGGCGTCCGGGTTGCCGTGGGCGAGGTAGTCGGCGGCGTCGGCGGCGGTCTTGGTGTCGTTCTCGCTCTCGGGGACGCGCAGGTCGGCGCGGCCGTTGAAGACGTTGGCGGTGATCGGGTTCCAGGAGCCGATGACCAGCGTGGAGGTGGCGGGGTCGGCGTTCTCCAGGCGGGTGGCGAAGTCGGGGAACAGGTCGAAGCGGGCGCCGGTGAAGGCGTTGTCCTTCACCTTGTGCTTGTCGGGCCACGCGCCGGTGGCGATGGTCGACCAGCCGGGGCCGGAGAGGGTGGGCGCCAGCGGGTTGGCGTAGAGGTTGCCGGTGGCGGTCAGGCCGCCGGCCATCAGGGCCTTGAGGGCGGGCGCGTCGGCGGTGAGCAGCTTGTCGTAGCGGGTGCCGTCGATGCCGATGACGAGGGTCTTGGCCTGCTTGGTGCCGTTCGGCAGGCCCTGGTACGGGCCGTCGGCGGACGCGGACGCCGAGGCGGCGGAAGCGGCGGCAGTGGCGGTGGCGGCGGCAGTGGTGGCTGCGGCGGACGCGGTGGCGGACAGCGGGATCAGGGCTGCGGCGGTGGCCGCCGCGGTGGCGGTGGCGAGGGCGACGGTCCGGGTGGAGCGGGAGGTACGCAACGGGGGCTCCCAACTGAGCGGCGGCGCGGTGCAGTTGCACCGGCACCGAGGATGGGGCGGCCGGGCGAGGGCGGCCCCTCCCCGAGTCCACGGTTGTATGAACAACCGTCGAAATTCAGACCAGACCGGTTATCGTTCCGTGACCTTGGCCGTGGGCCCTTCCGTGTCCGCGGCCTTCACGGGCGGACGGCCCGGGGCCGCCCCCGGGCCGCTCGGTAGGCTTGCGCGGTGACCCACCCCATCCCCCGGTCCGGCCCCGAGGCCGCCCGCGCCGGCGTCCCCGAGCACGGCCGGGTGCCCAAGTACTACCTGGTCAAGGCCCGGCTGGAGGAGCTCGTCGACGAGCTGGGCCCGGGCGGGCGGCTGCCCACCGAGGCCGATCTGGCGCAGCGTCACGGCGTGGCCCGCGCGACGGTCCGCCAGGCCCTGCGCGAGCTGCTGCTGGAGGGCCGGCTGCGCCGCCAGGGCCGCGGCACGGTGGTCGCCGGGCCCAAGATCGAGCAGCCGCTCTCCCTCACCAGCTACACCGAGGGCGTGACCCGCCAGGGCCTGCGCCCCGGCCGCACCCTGATCACCCTCGACCGGCTGCCCGCCGACCCGGCGATGGCCGAGCGCCTGGGCGTCCCCGGGGGCGAGCCGCTGTGGCACCTGGAGCGCGTCCTGCGCGCCGACGAGGAGCGCGTCGGGCTGGAGTCCACGTACGTGCCCGTCGCCCGGGTCCCCGGCCTGGGGCGGGACTTCGACCCCGAGGGCTCCTTCTACGGCTACCTGCGCGCGCACGGCGTCCACCTCGGCGCCGCCGACGAACGCATCGAGACCGTCCTCGCCACCCCGCGCGAGGCCCTGCTGATCGGCACGCCGCCCGCGCTGCCGATGCTGCTGCTGCACCGCCGCAGCCTCGACGCCGCCGGCCGCCCGCTGGAGCAGGTCCGCACGCTCTACCGCGGCGACCGCTTCAGCTTCACCCTCGCCCTCGGCGCCCCGGCCGGGGACTGACCCGGCCGACGGCTGACCCGCCCGCCCGGAGAGCAGCGGGGAGACTGTCAGGAAAAGCGACAGGGGCGGAAGTCGAGAAAACGACTTCCGCCCCTGCGTATCGGAGCGCCGGGCCCGAATCGAACGAACCCTTCCCGCTGAAAGCGGGCGTGCTACCACTGCACCACCGACGCCTGCCCGGACGGGTTTCCGACCACTTCGTGATCTTGTCCCGCCGACAGGAAGAAAGTTACCAGCTCATGATCGGAAGAGGAAAATCGGGGGGACAGCCCCGGCCGTACGGCGGGGGACGCACGTGAGAAGGAAGCGACGAGAGTGACCGCGGAGAAGGGCGGCGTGTTCCGGGCCGAGGGCGTGCCCGCGAGGGAACGGTTCGACTACTGGCGGGAGTTGATCGGCCGTACCCGGGCCAGCGAGGTGACCAGCGCGCACGCCGACGACTTCGAGGCGGAGATGCGGCGGGTGGAGCTGGGGCCGGTGACCCTGCTCAGGACGTCGTTCCCGCCGACCCGGTTCCGCCGCAGCGAGGGCATGGCGCGGCGCTCGGATCCGGGCGTCTACCACCTGACGCTGCTGCTCGCCGGCGGCCTGGCGCTGACCCGCGGCGCCGGCCCGACGGCGGCCTTCGCGCCGGGCGACCTGCACCTGGTCGACAGCGCCGACCCGTTCGACCTGCGGGCCTTCGGCTCCCGCGCCGACGGCCGGCCCGTGCACCGGGTCGAGGCCCTCGGCGTCGACTTCCCCGCCGCCCTGCTGCCGCTGCCGCCGCACCGCCTGCGAGGACTGCTGGGCCGGGGGTTCCCGGGGCGGGAGGGCTCCGGCGCGCTGCTCGCGGACTTCCTGGTCGGCCTGGACCGGCAGGCCGCCGTCCTGGGGCCGGCCGAGGCGCCCCGCCTGGGCGGCGTCGTGGTCGACCTGGTGGCCTCCTGGCTGGCCCGGGAACTGGACGCCGAGGGCGAACTGCCGGACGACGCCCGGCAGCGGGTCATCGCGGAGAGCGTGCGGACGTTCGTCCGGCGCCACCTGCACGACCCCGGGCTGACCCCGTCGCTGATCGCCGAAGCGCACCACATCTCCGTCAGCTACCTGCACCGCGTCTTCACCCGGCAGTCGCAGGGCGAGACGGTGGCGGCCTGGATCCGCGCCCGGCGGATGGAGAAGGCGCACCGCGACCTGGCGGACCCGGCGCTGCGCGCCCTGCCGGTGCACGCCGTCGCCGCCCGCTGCGGCATCCCCCGCGCCTCCGACTTCAGCCGCGCCTTCCGCGCCGCGTACGGGCTGCCGCCCGGCGAGCACCGGCACCAGGCGCTGTCCGGCCAGGCGCAGGGGTAGCGGCGCCGGGCGGAGCGACCGGAGCAGGAGCAGGAGCAGGGAGTCGACGCAGTGCCAAGGAACTGTCGACGCAGTGCCAACGCGGCCGGGCCGCGCCCTGGCATCCTCCACGGTGGACACCGGCGGCCCGGCACGCCACGGGGGAGCGTGCCGGTCCGCCGGTCATTCGGGCGCGCCGGTGGCCGCGGGCCGGGGGTGCCGCGGGCCGGGTTGCCTCGGTCTTGGTCCGCCTCGGGTCGGCGTGGCCGGGACACGGGCCGGGGCCGGGCCCGGTCCGTCGGTGCGCTGCGGTGACTCTAGGGATCCGCCCGCCGCGGGGGCATATGACGGCGGGAAATGCACCGGCACCGCCCCGGGGCAGCGGCCTTCCGCCCGCGCCCCGCGGTCCCTGGGGCGCCACGGTGCCCCCGGGGCGCACGGGGCGCCTCCGCGCGCCCCGGAACGGCCGGAAACGACCGCTCCCCCGCCGCCGGGTGCCGCCGGGGCGCGGCTCAGCCGCTCAGGCCCAGTCCGGGGCCCGGCGGCCTGGTGGCGGGCGGGGCGGCGTTGGCGTCCTCCCGGGCCCAGGCGCCGACGCCGAGGCTGCCGGTGGTGCCCAGGTCGAGTTCCGGGACGACCATCACGGGGGCCGCGCCCGGGGTCGCACGGACCCGCACGTAGGGGGCGTTCACGGCGGTGCCGTCCCCGGTGGTGTTGCGCCACACCAGGGCGGCGCGGGCGCCCTCGCCCGGGCGCAGCGAGATCTTCTCCGGCGGGTTGTCCGCGCCGGTGCCGGTGGCGATCCCGGCGCCGCCGGACTGCAGCCGAACCCCGTCGACGGGCCGGTGCCCCTCGTCGAGCAACTGCAGGGTCGGGTAGCCGTCCAGGGCCACCGCGGCCGTGCCGCAGTTGCGCAGGTGCAGGCCGGCCACGCGCAGGCCCATCGCGGCGTCGCCGTCGTCCGTGTACACCCGCAGGCCGGACGCCGGGCAGGGGCCGTCGGGGTGCGGGGCCTCGGCGGTGGGCACGCTGCGGACCTTGAGGATCCTCACCTTCGGTACGGTGCCGGGCCGCGCCGGGCCGGCGGCGGGCAGGTCGATCCGGTCCTTCACGGTGGCCCCCGGGGCGACCGCCACGGCCGTGCGCGGCACGTTCCGCGCGCTGTCGGGGCCCGCCGGGGCGAGGCTGAACAGCACGGTGACGTCGTACGGTTCGGTGCCCGGGTTGGTCACCTCGTACTCGGCGCAGACCGGGCTGACGGCGGTGATCCGCACGCCGTCGCGGGCGAGCCCCTCCGGTGCCTGCGCTCCGCCGGTGGGCGGGGCCGACGGCACCCCGCACGGCCCGGCGCTGACGGACGCCGTCGGGGCGCCGGACCCGCCGGCGGACCCTGCGGACCCGGCGGACCCGGTCGCCTGGGATCCGCAGCCGGTGAGCAGGGCGGCGGCGGTGACGGCGATCACGGCCGCGGCCGGGACCGGCCGACGGCCCGTCAGCGGAGCGGGGGGCTTCTCGAACTGGCGCATCCGGAGAGTCGATCACGCTTCGCCCCCGAACGGCTGTGAGCCGGACCACTCGGTGTGCAACAGGTCCGCAATGACCGGGCGCCGGGCCCGACGGACCCGCCGAAGCCGACGGGCCCGCCCCGCCGCGCCCGGGACGGACCGGGGCGGGGCGGGGCGGGCCCGGAATGGGGCCGGGGGGCCGGGCGGGCGCGCTATGACCGGTAGCGGTAGCGGATCCGGCCGCGGGTGAGGTCGTAGGGGCTGAGCTCCACGAGCACCCGGTCGTGCGGGAGGATCTTGATGTGGTTCTTGCGGACCTTGCCGCTGATGTGGGCGAGCACGACGTGCCCGTTGGGGAGTTCCACTCTGAAGGTGGCATTGCGCAGGCACTCGGTGACGGTGCCTTCGACTTCGATGGCGTCTGCCTTGGTCATGGTCTTCACCTCTTCCGTTCGGTGGTGGTCGGGGGGCGGGGTGTCAGGGTCGTACGAGTTCCAAAGTGCTGGCGGCGCGCCGGGCGCCGATGCCCTCGAAGAGGGCGGTGGCGGCCGTGTTGGTCTCCGCGACCTCGGCCCAGGCCGAGTCGGTGCCGCCGCGGTGCAGCGATTCCAGTGCGTGGGCCAGCATCGCCCGGGCGATGCCCCGGCGCTGCCGGTCGGCACAGACGGCGAGCAGCCCGATCCGCGGGCGGCGGGTCAGCGGGGCGACGCGCAGCAGGCCGACGTACCGGTCGTCCTGGCGTGCCACCACGTACCGGGAGGGGTCGAGCACGGTGCGGCCCGCCGGGCGGGGCAGGATCTGGGCCGGCATCGCCGGCCAGCCGGGGCCGGCCTCGACCTCGTCGTGGACGACCCGGTCCAGGGCGCGCAGCGGGCCCTCCTGGGCCTGGCCGGCGGGCACGATGGCCACGCCCGCCGGGGGCCGGACCGGGCCGAGGCCGGTGGCCCCGGGGTCGGTGGGCAGGAGGTAGCCCCACTCTCGGCGTACGGGGGTGAAGCCGGCCCGCTGCCAGGCGGCGGTCGTGTCGTGGTCGGCCTCGTCGGTGACGGTGTGCAGCGGTTCGGGCAGGTCGGCGGCCATGGCCGCGGCGATGCGGTCGAAGACCGTGCCGTGCCAGGCGTCGACGCTGACGAAGAGGCGGCCGTCGGGGCGGCGGGCGGCGTCGCCGGAGCCGACCACGCGGTCGTCCTCCACGGCCTGCCAGCAGGTGTCCGAGAGCCGGGTGACCACGGGCGCGGGCCCGTCGGTGCCCGGGGCGCCGGCGGGAGCGGGGTCGGAGTCGGGGTGTGCGGGGTTCATGGTGGTGCCTTCCGGAGTGCCTGGTCTGAGGCGCTCCCGGGTGACACCTATGTCAACCGCCCACCGTGACGGAGAGGGGGAGCACCCACATGGATACGGCCTTCACGGGGCTCACCTCCTCTCGTTCTCTCACGGCTGCGCAGACGGTAGCAGTCGCGGGTGCCCGGGCCCAACCGGTTTTCCCGGGTCCGGGGGCGGGCGGGCGCCCGGCCGGCCGCCGCGACGGGCCCGCGCGGGGCGCCGCCGCCGTCCGCAGGGTGAGACGCCCCGTCCCACCGCGGCGGGTTTCTGCCAGCATGCGGGGCATGCAGCAGCAGCTGATTACCAGCGGCGGCGTGCCGGCACCGCGCCGGGAGGAGTGACCCTCCCCGGCCCACCGCCCGCACGCAGACCTCTCGCACTCCGCGAGGGGTCTTTCTGCTTTCCCGGCCCGCCAGTCCCATCCACAGACAGGACCGCCGCCATGGAGCACACCCGGCTCACCGTCACCTTGCGCCCCTCCACCGGGACGCTCGCCCGCCTCGCCTCCACCCTCAACAACCACCGGGTGCTGGACCTCTCGTTCAGCGCCGGGACGGCCGCCCCGGCCCGGGCCGTCCTGCGCGTGCCGGGGCCCGAGGCCGTCCGCGTCCAGCAGAAGCTGCGCCGGATGGTCGACGTGCTCGACGTGGCCCTGGAACCGGCCTGCCCCGAGGACGGCGCCGCCCGCCCGGTGGCGGCCGGGTGAGGGCCGGCCCGCTCCCCCGGGGCCGGACGGGCCTGGGCCGGACGGGCCTGGGCCGAACGGGCCTGGGCCGAACGGGCCTGGATCGGACAGGCCGGGACCGGACGGACCGGGGTCAGGCGGACCGGCCGGCCCGGTCGGTGATGTTGCGGGCCATCGCGTCGAACACCAGGCCGTGGAACGGCGCCATCGACCACCAGTAGGCGTGGCCGGCCAGGCCGTGCGGGTGGAACAGAGCGCGCTGGCGGTAGCGGGTTCCGCCCTCCCCGTCCGGGGCGACCCGCAGTTCGAGCCAGGCCAGGCCCGGCAGGCGCATCTCGGCCCGCAGGCGCAGCAGCCGGCCCGGTTCGATCTCCTCCACCCGCCAGAAGTCGAGGGCGTCGCCGACCCGCAGGCGGTGGCGGTCGCGCCGGCCCCGGCGCAGTCCGACGCCGCCGGCCAGCCGGTCCAGGGTGCCGCGCAGGGCCCAGGCGAAGGGCAGGGAGTACCAGCCGTTGTCGCCGCCGATGCCCTCGACCACCCGCCACACGGCGGCCGGGTCGGCGGCCACCCGTCGTTCGCGCAGGTCCTGGTAGAGGCTGCCGCCGGCCCAGTCGGGGTCGGTGGGCAGCGGGTCGCTCGGGGCGCCGGGCAGCGAGGCGGAGGACCAGCGGGTGGCGACGTCGGCGTCGCGGATGCGGCGCAGGGCGAGTTCCACGGCGCGGTCGAAGCCGGTGAGGCCCTGGGGCGGGTCGGGGATCCAGCGGGCGATGTCGTGCTCGTGGCAGACCACCTCGTGGCGCAGCGACTCCACCAGCGGCCGGGCGAGCGGGCCGGGGACGGGGGTGACCAGGCCGACCCAGAGGCTGGACAGGCGCGGGGACAGCACCGGCACGGAGACGATCAGCCGTCCGGGCAGGCCGGCCGCCCTGGCGTAGCGCCGCATCATCAGGCGGTAGGTGAGGACGTCCGGTCCGCCGATGTCGAAGGCCCGGTCGGCCTCGGGCGGCAGTGCGGCGGCGGCGACCAGGTAGGCCAGCACGTCGCGGACGGCGATGGGCTGGATCCGGGTGTCGACCCAGCGCGGGGTGACCATGACGGGCAGCCGCTCGGTCAGGTAGCGCAGCATCTCGAAGGAGGCGGAGCCGGAGCCGATGATGACGGCGGCCCGCAGTTCGGCGGTGGGCACTCCGGCGGAGCGCAGGACCCGGCCGACCTCGGCGCGCGAGCGCAGGTGCGGGGAGAGCGCGGCCTCGGGGACGCCGGCCGGCAGCAGTCCGCTGAGGTAGACGATCCGGGACACCCCGGCGCGGGCGGCGGCCCGGGCGAAGGCGCGGGCGGCGCGGCGGTCGGTGTCCTCGAAGTCGGGGCCGGTGCCGAGCGAGTGGACCAGGTAGTAGGCGGTGTCGACGCCGTCGAAGGCGCCGTCCAGGCTGTCGGGCCGGGTGACGTCGCCGACGACCGCCTCGACCTCGGCGCGCCACGGCTGGTCGCGCAGGCGTCCGGGGTCGCGGGCCAGGCAGCGCACCCGGTGGCCGGCGGCCAGGAGTTCGGGCACCAGGCGGCCGCCGATGTAGCCGGTGGCTCCGGTGACCAGGCAGCGCGGCCCGGCGGGGGCCTGCTCGTCCACCGTGCGCTCCTCTCGTCCGTACGGCGGGGCGTCGTCCTCACCGGCGCCCTCGCGGGGGGCGGGCCCGGGGCGCCCGGGTCCGGCGGGGGCGGTCACGGCCGTGAGCCTACGGCGCGGCGGCGGACCCCGCCCGGCGGGCCCCGGCGCCCCGGCGGGCGGCGGCCCGTCACGGCGGGCCCGCCCCGAGCAGGGCGTGGGCGGCGTCGAGGCCGGAGCGGCAGCCGTCCTCGGGGGACCCCCAGCCGTGGTGGGCTCCGGCGAAGGCCGTGCGCCCGGTGGTGAGGCCGGGCAGCAGCCGCTGGGCGGCGACGGTCTCGGCGGTGTGCAGGGGGTGCTCGTGGACGGTGCGGGAGATCACCAGGTGCTCGGGGACGGGGTCATGGGGCGGCTCGTTGCGGGTGACCAGGTAGTCCTCGGGGGCGTCCAGGCGCAGCAGCCGGTGGGGGTGGTGGCTGATCCGGGCGGCGCCGGCCGGGGCGGTGCAGTGCGGCATGCGGTAGTTCCAGGAGCCGCGGGCCCAGTGGGCGCGGGGCAGGAGGGAGGCGTCGCGGTGCAGGACGGCCGGGTCGCGGGTGTAGCGGAAGGCGGCGAGGAGCTGGCGTTCGGCGCGGGTGGGGTCGGCGAGCAGGTGCAGGGCCCGGTCGGCGCGGGTGGCGATGACGACGGCGTCGGCTTCGGCGCGGCGGCCGTCGGCGGTGGTGAGGGTGATGCCGTCGAGGTGGCGGTGGACGGCCCGTACGGGGGTGCGGCGGCGGACGGCGGCGAGGTGTTCGGCGATCCGGCGCACGTACGCGGCGGATCCGCCGGTGACGGTGCGCCGGGCGGGCGGGCCGGCGGCGCGGAGCAGGCCGTGGTGGTCCAGGAAGGCGAACAGGTGGCGGGCGGGGTGGTCGCCGGCCGGGTCGGGGGCGCCGGGGCGGGCGGAGGCGACCAGGGGCGCCAGGTAGTGGTGGGTGAAGTAGCCGGAGAAGCAGCCGTCCAGGAGGAAGTCGCGCAGGGTGGGGTCGCCGGCGCCGGGGTCGGCGAGCAGGCGGCGGGCGCGGCTGCGCAGGCGCGGGATGTCGGCGAGCAGGCGCAGGTAGCGGTGGCGCAGGGGCGGGTCGGGGCGGGCGAGGAGTCCGGCCGGTCCGTCGGCGCCGGCGTACTGGAGGCCGCAGCCCTCGCAGTGCACGGAGATGCTCGGGTCGCTGTCGCGGGTGGGGAGGCCGAGGTCGTCCAGGAGCCGGAGCAGGTGCGGGCGGGCGTGTTCCCGGTGGACCAGGAAGCCGGTGTCCAGGAAGCCGGTGTCCAGGGCGGGTTGGCGGCCGTCGGGGGCGGTGTCGGGCCGGGTGCGGGCGGGCCGGGCGGCTGGTCCGGCGGCTGGTCCTTCGGTGTCGAAGAGTTCGACGTCGGCGCCGGCGCGGCGCAGTTCCCAGGCCGCGGTGAGGCCGGCCACGCCGGCGCCGACGACGGCGATCCGGCGGGGGCCGGGGGGACGCGGGGTGCGCGGGGCGCGGGGGCCGCCCGGTGGCCCGGTCACGGGTGCGGTCATGGGTGCGGTCAACGGGGTTCCCCTTCCGGTCGGCCCGGTTCGGTGTCGCTGGGCGGCGCCGTCGGGGGCCGCATCCGCCGTTCGGAGCGGGCGGGGCGGCGGATTGGTCGGTATCCGGCCGGTTTCCGTACGGGAGGTTCCGTACGGGGGGCGCGGGAGGCACCGGAGGGGCGCGGCACCCCCGCCGGGCGCGCCGCGGCCGCCCGCCGGAGGGGTGGTCCGGCGGGCGGCCGCGGAAGGGATGCCCGGTGGGGGTGCCCGGTGGGCAGGGGTCAGTAGCGCAGGGCGGCGGCGATCCGGCCGCTGTCGGCGAGGGTGCCGTCGGGGACGAAGCCGACCTCGGCGCCGGTGCCGAGGGCGCGCTCGATCACCTCGTCGACGATGTCCTCGCGGGCCCCGGGCTGGTCGGCCTCGGCGGGGACGAGGTGGTCGCCGTCGTCGCGCACGGTGGTGCGGTAGTTCTCCTCGACGACCAGGCGGTTGATCCGGCCCTCGCCGGCGGCCCGCCAGACCTCGTCCAGGCCGGCGGCGAAGGCCTGCCGGCCGCGGGCCTTGTCGAGCAGGTCGAGGGCGTCGGCGACCTCGCGCTCGGCCTGGGCGCGCACGGCGGGCCCGACCACCTGGCGCACGGTCTCGGCGTCGGCCTGGGCGAGGCCGCCGTGCGGGATCTGCGCGGTGGCCTGCCGGGCGAGCGGGCCGACGGTGTCCAGCAGGGCGAGCGCGGCGGCCTCGCCGACGACGTACAGCGGGCGGGGGTCGGCGGCGAGCAGCTTGGCGATCCCGGCGTCGGCCTGGCGCAGGAAGGTCTTGGTCTCCTCGTCGCGGAAGGTGCTGGGGGTGTCGCCGATGCGTTCCTGGCGTTCGGGGTCGGGGTTGTCGTGGACGCGCACCAGCGGGAAGCCGTCGCCGTTCTCCTCGGTGACGCGTTCGCTGGTGCCGCCCCACAGGACCACCCGGTCGGCGGCGACGGCGACGACCCAGTGCGGGCGTTCGGCGGCGTGCGCGGCGACCAGGTTGCGGGTGAGGAAGGTGTCGGACAGGACCACCCGGGCGGGGGCGGTGCGCCCGAGTGACCAGACCTGGTGCTCGCCGGGCGCGGCGAGGATCGCCAGGCCGTCCTCGGCGTGCACCAGGTCGACCTCGGTGAGGGCCCGGTCGAGCTGCTCCAGCACGTCGATCCGGTCGGCCCGGGAGACCTCGGGGTCGGCCTGGACCCTCTCCTTCGCCTCGGCCAGCAGGTTGCGCAGCCGGACCGGGTCCTGCGCGTTGTCCGGCTCGCGGCGGTGCGTGGGCATCAGGATCGACACCGCCGGGTAGGGCCGGGGCCGGCGCAGCTCGGCGAGGACGGCGGGGCTGAGGGCGGGGTGCATGGAGACCCTTTCCGAAGGCGGTTCGGCCTTCTGTGCGTGGACGCGCGAAGCCTGGCGCTGCTCCCGAATGCCCTCAATGTACCTATCTGCGGCTTTTGACGGCGTGCGGCCGCCCGGGGTCGGCCTCTCCACGCCGGCGCCCCGCACCGGCGCCCCGCACCGGGTCCCGGGGCGGGCCGTACGGCGCCGCACGTGCGGCGTCCCGCCGGCGCCGCCCGGGGAGGGGCGGGCGCCGGCGGGACGCTGCGGCAGGTCGGGACGGCCGGTCGGGACGGCGGGTCAGAACAGGACGTCGGTGCAGGAGTAGAAGGCGTTGCCGGTGTCGGCGACGTCCCAGACGGCGACGACCACCTGGTGGCCGGTGCGGCCGGTGGGCAGGGTCGCGGTGTGGGTGGTGGTGGCGGCGGGCTGGCGGCCGTTGTAGGGGACGGTCAGGAACGGGGTCAGGTCCAGGGAGGCCCGGGTGATCGGCTGGGACGCGTCGTAGCCGGGCTTGGTGAGGAAGTACCGGAAGTTCGTGGTGGAGTGCCGGGCCTCGATGGACCAGGTGAAGGTGAGCTGCTGGCCGCCCGTCACCTTGGTGGTCGGCCAGGCGCCGCCGTGCGGGTCGTCCAGCGGGGCCCAGCGCCCGTCGGCGCCGGCGCAGATGGTGCCGTCGGCGGGGCCGCGGGAGGGGAAGCCCTTGGGGCCCTCGACGCTCTGCGGCTCCCACTGGATGTCGCCGCAGTCCCAGGGGACGGCGTTGGCGCCGCAGAGCGCGGAGCGGCTCGGCGGCTGGCCGATGAAGCCGTGCGACTGGGCGGGCAGGGCCGTGGCGAGCGGCAGGGCGATCGCGGCGACGGCGACCGCCACGAGATGGCGTGTGCGCATGGTGCTCCTCCGTGGGGGTGGATGGAGTGTGCGCCCGGCGCGGGGCGTGCGCGTGGGGGTGCGCACGGGCCCGTCGGGACATGGCATGCCCGCGCCAGACTGGTTGCCCGACACCGTAGGAGCTGACTTCCCGCGCGTCAATGGTCTGAACCATTCCGGCAACTCCCAAGCGCCGCAAGGGAGGTCACCGCCGCGTCGTCCGCAGCGCCCGTCGCGACGGCCGTCCCCGCCCCGGCGACCGCCCCCGTCCCCGCCTCCGGGCCCGGCCCGGCGCCCGTCCGCCGGCGGCACCACCGGCACCGCCCGGCACCGGGCGGCCGCGCCTCGCCCGTACCGGGCAATTTCCGCCGCGTCCCACGGCCGGTCGCGCGCGGGCGGCCCCGGATGTGGCAGGCAGGAGGACGGCGGCCCCGCCCGCACCGGGCACCCGGGCCGCCGTCTCCCCTGCGACCGAACGGAGCCCCCATGCGCCGACGCCGCGGCGTCCTGCTGACCGCCGCCCTCCTGGCCCAGCTCGCCGCCGGACCCTCCCACCCCGCGTCCGCCACCGCCGGACCGGAGCCGGCCGACCAGTGCGGGGTGGTCCGCAGCGGCGACACCCCGCTCGGCGGCGCCGAGGTGACGCTCTACCAGGCCGGGGACGGCCGGGGCGCCCCGCCCCGGGTCCTGGCCCGCACCCGCAGCGCCGAGGACGGGCGCTTCACCCTCGACTACCGCCGCCCGCACGACCCGCACGCCGTGCTGTACGTGCTCGCCGACCCCGGCCGCCCCGGGAGCCGGACCGGGGGCCGCCCCGGGGCCCGCACCCCGCAGGGCGGGCCCGCCGTGCTCGCCGCCGTGCTCAGCGGCGCCGACGCCCCGCCCGAACTCGTCGTCAACGAGCGCACCACCGTCGCCGTCGCCTACGCCCTGGCCCGCTTCACCGGCCCGGACGGCGTCGCCGGCACCCGCCCCGGCCTGCAGAACGCCGCCGCCGTCGCCCACAACCTGGCCGACACCGGCACCGGCGGCATCGCCGCCACCCTCGCCGCCCCGCCCAACGGCGCCCTCACCTCGACCCTGGCCGAGGTCAACACCCTCGCCAACCTGCTCGCCGCCTGCGTCACCGACGCCACCGACGCGACCGACGCCACCGCCACCGGCGACGCCTGCGACCGGCTGTTCGACCTGGCCCGCCGCCCCGGCCGCGACCGGCCCCGCGACACCCTGCGCGCCGCCGTCGACATCGCCCACGACCCCGGCCACAACGCCGCCGCCCTCTTCGCCCTCGCCGACACCGCCCCCCGCTACCGGCCCGCCCTGCCCGCCGCCCCCGACGCCTGGACCGTCGCCCTGCGCTACGACGGCAACGGCCACGAGCTCGACGGCCCCGGCAACCTCGCCTTCGACGCGGACGGCAACGCCTGGGTCACCAACAACTACGTCTACGGCGCCGACCCCGCCGTCCCGGTCTGCGGCGGGCGCAGCGTCCTGAAGTTCACTCCCACCGGCCGGGACGCCCCCGGCGCGCCCTACCCGGGCGGTGGCCTGTACGGCGCGGGCTTCGGCGTCACCGTCGACGCCGCGGGCACCGCCTGGGTCGCCAACTTCGGCTTCCAGGGCCGGGGTTGCCCGATCGACCCGACCCCGCTGGAGCGCAGCGTCTCCCGGTTCGCCCCCGACGGCACCCCGCTCTCCCCGCCCGAGGGCCTGCGCGCCGGCGGCATCGCCCAGCCCCAGGGCATGGCCGCCGACCGCTCCGGCACCGTCTGGGTCGCCAACTGCGGCGGCGACAGCGTGACCCGGATCCCCGACGGCGACCCGACCCGTGCCCGGGAGGTCCCCGTCCCCGCCCTGGACAAGCCCTTCGGCGCCGCCGTCGACCCCGCCGGGCGGCTGTGGGTCAGCGGCAACGGCAACGACAGCGTCCAGGTCCTCTCCCCCGACGGCACCCCGGAACGGACCGTCACCGGCGGCGGGCTGCGCCGCCCGCTCGCGGTCGCCACCGACAGCGGGGGCAACGCCTGGGTCAGCAACAGCGGCATCCTGCCGGTGCCCTGCGCGGACTCCACCGCCGACGACCTGGCCGCCGCCGCCGGAGCCGACGCCGGCCCGCGCCCGGGCGCCTCGGTCACCCTGATCGGGCCCGACGGGACCCCGGCCCCCGAACCCTTCACCAACGGCGGCCTGTTCCTGCCCTGGGGCATCGCCGTCGACGGGGACGACACGGTCTGGGTCGCCAACTTCGGCGGCCACCGCGTCGCCCGGCTCTGCGGCACCGACCTCTCCGCCTGCCCGCCCGGGTACCGCACCGGACAGCCCCTCTCCCCGCCCGACACCGGCTACCCCAGCGACGGGCTGGAGCGCAACACCGGCCTGCGGATCGACCCTTCGGGCAACGTCTGGCTGGCCAACAACTGGCGCACCGTCCCCGTGCAGACCAACCCCGGCGGCCACGAACTGGTCGTCCTGGTCGGCGCCGCCGCGCCCGTCCCCGTCCCGGAGCTCGGCGGCCCCGCCCGGCCCTGACCCTCCCCCGCCGCCACCGCCGCACCACCGGCCCGACGGCCCCGGCCCGGACCCGGCCGGGGCCGTCGGGGCGACTACCCGCCGGTACCGGTGGGCCGCCCGGGCCGCCGGGAACACTGCGCCGATCCGGCGCGCCACCGCGCACCACCGCGCAGCAGACCCGGGAGCCCCCATGCCGACGCCTGCCCGCCCCGCCCCCTCGGCCGCCGCCCGGCCGGGCCGGCGCGCGGCCCTGCGCCGCCTGGGCGAGTGGTGCGCACGCCACTCGCTGACCGTCATCGTGCTGTGGATCGTCGCCCTCGCCGGCGTCCAGGCCGCCAACAAGACGGTCGGCGGCACCTACTCGGACGACTTCTCGCTGCCCGGCACCCAGGCGCAGCAGGGCCGTGACGTGCTCCAGGCGCACGAGCCGGGCGCCGCGGGCACCAGCTCCCAGGTGGTGCTGCACGACGCCGCGCAGCTGACCGGTTTCCAGCCGCAGATCGCCCAGGCGGTGGCCTCGCTGCAGCAGCTGCCGCACGTGGTGTCGGCGCAGGGCCCGCTGCCGCCGCCGGGCCAGCCCGCCGCGCCGGGCGGGCCGCTGGCCGCCGACGGCCTGACCGGGTACATCACGGTCCGCTTCGACACCACGCCGACCCTGCTGGGCACCGACTACCTGGCCGGGGTGGACGCGGCGGTGGCGCCGCTGCGCCAGGCCGGGGTGCAGGTGGAGTACGGCGGCCCGCTGGGCGAGCTGGCCCGGCCGGCGCCGGACGACCGCTCCAGCGAGGCGATCGGCTTCGCGGTGGCGGTGGTGGTGCTGCTGGTGGGGTTCGGCAGCGTGATCGCGGCCGGGCTGCCGCTGGTGACGGCGCTGTTCGCGGCGGTGGTCGGGCTGGGGGCGCTGGGGCTGGTCGCGGCGCTGTCGACGTTCGCGACGGTGGCGCCGACCCTGGCGACGATGATCGGTATCGGGGTGGGCATCGACTACGCGCTGTTCCTGCTCACCCGTCACCGGCAGAACCTGATGGACGGCGTGGACCCGGTGGCCTCGGCCGGGCAGGCGGTGGCCACCAGCGGGCGGGCGGTGCTGGTCTCCGGCTGCACGGTGATCATCGCGCTGTCCGGGCTGTCGGTGTCGGGCATCTCGTTCATCGCCAAGCTCGGCGCCGCGGCGGCCGTCACCGTGGTGTCGGCGGTGCTCGGAGCGCTCACCCTGCTGCCGGCGCTGATGGGGCTGATCGGGCGCCGGATGGACCGGTTCGCGGTGCGCCGGCCGATCGCCGAGGCCGGCGGGGGCGGGGAGGCGGGCGGGAGCTGGCACCGCTACGCCCGGCGGGTCGAGGCGCGCCCCTGGTGGTACCTGGTGGCCGGGGTGGCGGTGCTGGCGGTGCTGTCGGTCCCGTTGTTCTCCATCCAGCTCGGCCACATCGGCGACGGCGCCGACTCCACGGACTTCACCGACCGGCGCGCCTACGACCTGATGTCGCAGGCCTTCGGGCCGGGTTCGAACGCGCCGCTGACGGTGGTGGTGGACCAGGGCGCGGTGGCCGCGGGGGCGCGGCCGGGCGTGCAGTCCTCGGTGCAGCAGGCGCTCACCGGCCTGCCCGGCGCGGCGAGCGTGGCCCCGCTGCAGACCAGCCCGGACGGCGCGGTGCTGTTCACCACCGTCATCCCGGCGGGCGCGCCGCAGGACCGGGCCACCACCGACCTGGTCAACCGGCTGTCGGACACCGTGCTGCCCGACGCGGTGGCCGGCACCGGCGCCAGGACCTACCTGACGGGCAACACCGCCGCCCAGGTCGACTTCCTGGACATCGTGTCGAGCCGGCTGGTCCTGATCATCGCGGTGGTGGTCGCGCTGGCCTTCCTGATCATCCTGGCGGTGTTCCGCGGCCTGCTGGTCGCGCTCAAGGCCGCGGTGCTGAACCTGCTGTCGATCGCGGCCTCGTACGGGGTGGTGGTGGCGGTCTTCCAGTGGGGCTGGGGCGGTCCGGCGCTCGGCGTGGCGGGCAAGGTCCCGATCGAGAGCTACGTGCCGATGATGATGTTCGCGATCGTCTTCGGGCTGAGCATGGACTACGAGATCTTCCTGCTCTCGCGGGTGCACGAGGCCTGGCTGCGCACCGGGCGCAGCCGGGACGCGGTGGCGCACGCGCTGGAGATCACCGCCCGGGTGATCAGCTGCGCCGCGCTGATCATGGTGAGCGTCTTCGCCGCGTTCATCGTCAGCGACAACGTGGTGATCAAGATGATGGGGCTGGGCCTGGCGGTGAGCGTGCTGGTGGACGCCACGGTGGTGCGGCTGCTGCTGGTGCCGGCGGTGATGACGCTGCTGGGTCCGGCGGCCTGGTGGACGCCGCGCTTCCTGGACCGGGTGCTGCCGCACATCGACACCGAGGGCGAGGGGGCCTGAGGCGAGGGGGGGGTACGGGGCGTGAAGCGTGGGGCGGCCCCGGCGGTCGCGGTGGCGAGCGCCGGGGCCGTCGGGGCCGCGGTGGTGACCGGGGGTCAGCCGGCCAGGGGGCGGGTGTCCAGGCGGATGTGGTCCACGGCCCAGTACCAGTTGTTGCCGGCGTCGTACATCCGGAACTTCAGGGTCACCGAGCGGGCGCCCGCCGGGACGGCGAAGCGGCGGGTGACCTGGGTGTTCTGGGCGTCCTTGCCGGCGTTGTCGTTGCCGGTGGCGTCGGAGCTGTAGAAGACCAGGCGGCTTTCCGTGCCGTTGTCGAACACGGCGGTGACGGAGGCCTTCTGCGGGGCCTCCTGGCGGTAGTGCGAGTCGAAGGCCAGGTACAGGGTGTCGGCGCCGGCCGGGAGCGGGACGGCGGGCGAGACCAGGGTGGAGTCGAAGACGCCGGTGCGGGAGGGGGAGCCGGTGTCGTCCCAGTCGTCGGGGTCGGCGACGGCGACGACGCCCAGGGCGCGGGTGAAGTTGCCCCGGTCCTGTCCGGCGGGCACCGACCACTCGCGCTTGGTGTGGAAGGTCCAGCCCTGGAGGCGCACGGTGCCCTGGGGCATGCCGGGGGCGTTGGCCACCGTCCAGCCCTCGGGGGCCTGGGCCGTCCAGCCGAGGACGCCGTCCTGCGGGCGCAGGGCGCCGGCCAGGGACTCGAAGTCCTCGTCCAGCAGGTGGCCGGTCATCGCCGGGGCGGGGCGGGCGGCGAGTTCGCCGTCGGCGACGGCGAAGCGGGTGCCGGCCAGGGCCCGGGCGGTGACCAGGACGCGGTGGGTGGCGCCGGCGGGCAGCTGGGCGGGCGGGGTGACCTCCCAGACGGCGGTGGCGCGGGCTCCGGCGGCCAGGGCGGCGGGCGGCGCGGTGACGGCGGTGGCCGTCCAGCCGGGCGGGAGGACCGGCTGCGCCTCGAAGCGGGTGAGCGCGGCGGTGGCGGTGAAGGTGGCGGTGACCTTGGCGGGGCGGCCGGGCAGCAGGACGGGCTCGTCGATGGTGGCCGAGGCGGCGCCCAGGGCGACGTCCACGGTGAGCGGGTCGGCCAGGCCGAGGGCGGGGTCGGTCACCGTACGGTCGTCCCAGGGGAAGCGGCCGGCGATGCGGCGGCGGAAGGCCAGGTCGCCCTGGACGCCGACCACGACGTCGTACCAGCCCTCGGGGCCCACGGCGAGGTTGACGGTGCGGTCGTCGCCGGCCGCGACCCGGACCTCGCGCAGCCCGTCCCCGTAGGCGAGGTCGCCGACCAGGAAGGTCTGGGCGGTGCGGGAGCGGTTGATCACGTCGACCTCCAGCACCTTGCCGCCGCCCTCCTCGGAGAGCGAGACCTCGTAGGCGGAGGCGGTGTCGCCGCGCAGGTGCCACAGCGCGCCGTCGGGGCCGTGCACGCGCAGGTCGTAGCCGGCCGGGCCGACCTTCCAGACGTCCGAGAGCCGGCTCTTCGCGGCGACGGTGTAGTACCGGGGCGCCTCGCCGGGGGCCGGGTAGAGCGCGAAGACGGCGCCCTGGCGGCCCTGGTTGACGAAGTCGACGGTCAGTTCGTC
The DNA here is from genome assembly GCF_042796115.1 of Kitasatospora sp. NPDC056446. Classification (NCBI taxonomy): domain Bacteria; kingdom Bacillati; phylum Actinomycetota; class Actinomycetes; order Kitasatosporales; family Streptomycetaceae; genus Kitasatospora; species Kitasatospora sp. NPDC056446. Next base: position 77,968 of record NZ_JBHTRF010000007.1, read on the forward strand.
GCCCTTGAGGCGGGGCTTGACCAGCAGGTCGTACGGCGCGGGGCGGGCCGTGCGGGTGCCGCGCTGCTGCTGCGGGAAGACCTGCGGGCTGGGCACGGTGGGGGCGGGCAGCTTGCCCGTGTCGACGACCTTCTGCCGGTTGCCGCTGGTGTCGGGCAGCTGCGGCCAGGCGGGGTCGCGGCCGGAGAAGTCGAAGACATCGGTCAGGTCTCCGCACACCGAGCGCCGCCAGGCGCTGATGTTGGGCTCCTGGACGCCGAAGCGCTGTTCCAGGAAGCGCAGCACCGAGGTGTGGTCGTAGACGGTGGAGTCGACGACGCCGCCGCGGGTCCACGGCGAGACCACGACCATCGGCACCCGCACGCCCAGGCCCATCGGGTACGGGCCGGAGAGGAGGGTCTCCCCCGCCGGCAGGGTGGCGGACCAGGTGAGCGAGCCGTCGGCGGCCTTCACCCGGCAGCGGCCGTCCTGGCCGACGACCCGGTGGTAGGTGGAGCCGCCCTTGCCCACCCGCACGACGACCTCGCCGTCGACCGGGACGTTGGACTTGCCGCGGCCGGCGGCCGGCGGCGGGACGGGCGGCAGCTGGTGGTCGAAGAAGCCGCCGTGCTCGTCGTAGTTGAGGATGAAGACGGTCTTCTGGAACACCTCGGGCTTGGCGGCGAGCGCGGACAGCAGCCGGGCGGTGAGGTGCTCGCCGTTCGGCGGCGCGTAGTCGGCGTGCTCGGACAGCGCGGCGGGGGCGACGATCCAGGACACCTGCGGGAGGCGGTCGGCCCGGACGTCGGCGGCGAACGCCTCCACCAGGGCGTCGCCCATCGCGAAGGGGTCCTTCTGCTTCGCCGGGTCGCCGACGGCGCGCATGCCGCGCTCGTACAGCGGCTCGCCGGGCTTGGCCTTGACGAAGGGGGTGAACCAGGCCAGCGCGTTGTCGTCGAAGTTGTCGAGCGCCTGGTAGGTCTTCCAGCTGACGCCGGCCTTCTCCAGGCGCTCGGCGTAGGTGGTCCACTCGTAGCCGCCGGGGATCTCGGTGTTGTCGGTCACCGGGGTGTCCCGTACGGTGCCGCCGCTGGTCCCGGTCATCAGGTGGTCGCGGTTGGTGTTGGTGTTGCACTGCACGGAGGCGTAGTAGGCGTCGCAGACCGTGAACACCGAGGCCAGCGCGTGGTAGAAGGGCATGTCGGCGGGCTCGTAGTAGCCCTGGCCGAGCCAGCCGGAGGAGCGGCGGGTGACGGAGCCGTCGGCCCGGCCGTCGTTCCAGGCGTTCATCGAGTCGACGAAGCCGAAGGCGGGCGCGCCCTGCTGGTAGGCGTTGGTGTGCGCGGCGTTCATCGCGAAGGGCAGCAGGTAGCCCTCCTTGCGGCTGGGGTCGGGCTGGTGGAACACCGAGCGTCCGTCGACCCCGCGCACCGCCGTCCGGTCGCCGAAGCCGCGCACGCCCGCCAGGGTGCCGAAGTAGTGGTCGAAGGCGCGGTTCTCCTGCATGAGCACCACGACGTGCTGGATGTCCGCCAGCCGGCCGGGCCGGGCCGGCGCGGCGAGCGCCTCCTGGACGCTGAGCGGGAGGGCGGACAGCACGGCGGCCGCCGCCGCGCCGCCGAGGAGGCTGCGGCGCGACAGTTCGGGCATCGGACTCATGGGGTGGGGCTCCTTGCTGACGGACCCTGGGGCTTCGGTACACCGGCCCGGGCCATGCGGTTCAGGCCAGACCCGTTATGTGTACGAGACCGAGGTGGACGCAGCCGTGGTGTCCGATGACGAACCGATGACCGGCAATGGGCCCCGAGCTGTACAGACAACTTGACGGTTGATGATCAAGCTCGGGGCCGGCCGCGCTCCTCAGGCGGTGGGATGGCCCAGTCTTCGGGCGGCGGTGCGGATGGCGCTGGTGTAGGGGGCGTCCAGGGCCCGGGTGGGGGCGTCGAGCTCGTCGAAGGCCACCAGGGACTTGTGGGTGTCGTCGGTGGACTGGGCCCAGGCGGTCCAGGCGTTGTGGACGTCCTCGTCGGTGACCTGCTCGCCCTTGGCCTGGAGCAGGACGGCGTAGATGCGGAAGAGGTCGTCGGAGCCCGCGGGAGGCCTCGCCTCCGAGGGCAGGCAGGCGCGGATGAGGTCGGCGATGGGGTCGAGGTGGCTCATAGGGCCAGTGTGCCGGTGACCAGGGTGCCGGTGAGCAGGATCAGGTGGGCTGCCGCGAACACCACCGGCACGGCCCGTTCGGTGGTGCCGAGTTCGGTGTAGTGCTTGTGCCACCGGCCGCCGCGGGAGACGTTCCTGAGGGTGTCCCACTCGTCGGTGTAGATCCGGGCCGCGAGCTCCTCCTCCAGGGCGTTGATGACCCCGAACTTGGCGGCGTTGAGGTCCCGGTAGCTGCGCAGCTGCATCCACCAGGCCGCGGACAGGGTGATCCCGGCCAGCGCGACGGCCGTCGGCACCCACCACGGGGACTCGGAGAGCTTGGGTATGCCGAACCCGATCAGGGTGACCAGGGCGGTCTGCACGGACAGGAAGAAGGTGTTGGCGGTGCCCCGGCGCGCCGAGACGCGGTCGGCCATCTCCACGGCGAGCTTGTAGAGCTCCAGCAGTTCGGTCTGACGGTTCCACTCCGGCGGCACGGTCATCGCGGCTCCCTCGGGCGGGCGGCGGGCGGGCGGGCGCCAGGCGCGCGGGCGGGCGAACCGTTCGGACACGGCGCTGCCCCCGTCGGCTGACGCGACCTCACCTTCCCTGCGGGGGGCCGTTTTACGGCAGGCGGACGGTGCCCGGCGGCGTCCCGGGGCGGGACGGGAGGGCGGCGGCCGACGCGGTCGCGTGCGCGGGCGGGGAAGCGGGCGCGGCCCTGGGCGCGGGCGCGGGTGAGGGCGCGTACGCGGAGGCGGTCCTGGGCACGGGCGCGGCGGCGGACATGGTGGCGGTGGCGGTGGCCGTCGCGGTGGACCTGACCGCCGCCGGTGCCGTCACGGCCGCCGTGGCGCCGGCCGTCGTCGGCAGGGCGTGCAGGGCCGCCAGGGCGGCGGCCTCGCCCTCGGCGAACCGGTCGGCGCGGGCCGCCCGGACGGCGGCGTTGAGGTGCAGGACGGCCTCCTCCGGGTGGCCGGTGGCGGCGAGGGCGCGCCCGTAGAGGGTCTGGAGCAGGACGCGGCGGGCGGCCGGGAAGGGGTGCTCGGCGACGGCCAGGCCGCGGGAGGCGTGCTGGACGGCCTCCTCGGCGGCGCCGGCGGTCAGGCACTCGTGGGCCAGGTGCTGGCGGGCGAGGGCCACCAGGTCGGCGCGGTCGGCCCGTTCGGCCAGGTCCAGGGCGCGGATCAGCAGGCCGCGCACCCGGGCGTTGCGGCCGTAGCGGCCGAGGGCGACGGCCAGGTTCATCAGGGCGACGGACTGCGCGGTGCCGTCCCCGGCCAGAGCGGCGAGGTCGGGGGCCCGTTCCAGGTGGACGAGGGCCTGTTCGTGGCGGCCCTCCTCCAGCAGGACCCAGCCCAGCAGGGCGCGGGCGCGGGACTGGGCGGCCGGGTCCCGGTCGGCCTCGGCGGCGGCCAGGCCGTGTTCGAGCAGCGGCACCCAGCCGTCCCGGACCTGCCACACGATCAGCGGCCACTGGAGCAGCGCCAGGCGCCAGGCCCGGCCGTGCAGGCCCGCGGCGACGGCCGCCTCGACCGCGCCGCGCAGGGTGTCCCGTTCGCCGGCGTACCAGGCGAGCGCGCTGTCCCGGTCCGGGAAGGGGCGCACCTCGGCCGGGCGCCGGCTGCCGGGCGGCAGGGCGCAGCAGGGCTCGCTGCCGGGCTCGGCGGCGTCGCAGGCGGCGATGAGGGTGCTCAGGAGGTGGTCGAGCAGCCGGGGCAGCACGTCCTCGTCGGTGTCGCCGGGCAGGCTGCGGGCGTAGAGGCGGACGAGGTCGTGCAGGGTGTAGGAGTCCCGGCCGATCTCCACGAGCAGGTGGGCGGTGGCGAGTTGGCCGAGCGCGGCGGAGGCCTCGTCGAAGCGGCAGTCGGCGAGGGCGGCGGCGGTGCGGCCGTCGAGGGTGGTGCCGGTGTGGGCGCCGAGGTGGTGGAACATCCGGCGGGCGGGTTCGGAGAGGTGGTGGACGGTCAGGGCCAGGGCGGCGGCGACGCTGGTGTCCTCCACGTCCAGGATGCCCAGCCGGCCCTGCTCGTCGGCCAGTTCGTCGGCGAGCGCGGCGAGGTCGCGGGCCGGGCCGGTGGCGACGCGGGCGGCGGCGAGGCGCAGGGCGAGGGGCAGGCCGTCGCACAGGCCGGCCAGCCGGGCGGCGGCCTCGGGTTCGGCGGCGACCCGGTCGGCACCGAGGGTGGCGGCGAGCAGGGTGACGGCCTGCGGGGGCGACAGTTCGGCGAGCGGGACGGGGCGGGCGGCGTCGGAGGCGACCAGGCCGCCGAGCCGGTCGCGGCTGGTGACCAGGGTGACGCAGTCGTCGCCGTCGGGCAGCAGCGGGCGGACCTGGTCGGAGCGGCGGGCGTTGTCCAGGACGATGAGCATCCTGCGGTCGGCGGTCAGGTCGCGGTAGCGGGCGGCCAGCGCCTCGGGGGTGGTCGGCATCTGTTCGGCGGGCAGGCCGAGGCCGAGCAGGAGCTCGCGCAGGACGGCGGGGGTGGAGCGTTCGGGCAGCGGGCTGTGGCCGCAGAGGTCGACGAACAGGCGGCCGTCGGGGAAGTCGTCCTGGCGGCGGTGGGCCCAGTAGACGGCCAGGGTGGTCTTGCCGATGCCCGCGCCGCCGGTGACGACGGCGATCGCACCGGGGGCGGCGGCGGCCCGGTCGAGCGCGGCCAGGGCGTCCTCCCGGCCGGAGAAGCCGCGGGGGCGCCGGGGGAAGGGCCAGGGGGTGCCGCGCGGCGCGCGGGCGGCGGGGGGTGCGGGCGGTGCGGCGGCGGGGGCGGGCGGTGCGGCGGCGGGCGGTGCGGGCGCTGCCGGGGCGGGGACGGGCACGGCGGTGGGCGGGGCGGCGGGGGCGGGCACGGCGGTGGGCGGGCCGGCGGGGGCGGTGGGTGCGGACGGCCCGGCGGTGGCGGGTACGCGGACGGGCGCCGCGATCGGCTCGGGAGCCGGGGCGAGGGCCGTGCCGGGGGCCGGTGCGGGAGCCGCCGCCAGGGCCGTGCCGGGGGCCGTCGCCGGGGCGGGCTGCGGGTCGGGGACGGAGGCCAGGCCGCCGACGGTGGGCACCCGCGGGGGCGGGACCCGGTCGGAGCGCAGGGAGGCGGCGGGGGTGCGCAGCAGGGAGTCGTAGGCCTCGACGAGTTCGGGGCCGGGGTCGATGCCCAGTTCCTCGGCCAGCGCCCGGCGGGTGCGGTGGAACCAGTCCAGGGCTTCCGAGCGCCGCCCGGCCCGGCCGAGGGCCAGGACGAGCGCGGCCACCAGCGGTTCGCGCAGCGGGTTCATGGCGGCCTCGGTGGAGAGCACGCCGGCCGCCGCGCCGTGGTCGCCGAGCCGGCCGTGGGCGCGGGCCAGTTCCTCCACGCTGGCGAGCCGCAGCTCCTCCAGGGCGTGGGCGGCGCACTGCAGCGGGACGCTGGGCGCGGTGCCGGCGAGCGCGGGGCCGCGCCACAGCGCGAGGGCTTCCCGCAGGGCCGCGACGGCCTCGCCGTCGGGCAGCGAGCGGGCGGAGCAGGCGAGGCGTTCGAAGCGGTCGGTGTCCACCGCGAGGTCGGGTACCCGCAGCCGGTAGGCGCCGCCGTCGGTGAGCAGCTCGACGCCGACGGCGGGTGCGCCGTGCGCGGCGAGCAGCGCGCGCAGGCCGGAGACGTGGTTGTGGATGACGGTGCGCGAGTGCCGGGGCGGTTCCTCGTCCCAGAGCGTCTCGGTGAGCCGGTCGACGGTGACGGGCGCGTCGGGGTTGAGCAGCAGCATGGCCAGCAGGCTGCGGCGCTTGGCCGATCCGAGCGGCAGCTCCCGGCCGTCTGCGGCCACCGCGGCCACCGAGCCCAGCAGTCGGAAATCCAAAACGCGCCCCCCATTTGATCTGACAAGCATATGACAGTAGGCGACCCGTCGATCACAGGGCGTCGCCTGGGTGACACCCAGGTGGCGCCCGGGTGACATCCGGGCCGTTCCGGATACGCACGGCACCGCCCCTGCGGTGGCACGGCAGCGGGCGGGCGGCGGCGCCACTCCCCCGGGCTGCGGGCCACGGCGGCCGGGCTACCACACGTCCCCGCAGCTCACGGGCTGGGCGGGTGGCCGCCCGGACACCCCGCGGCCACGAGAATGGTGCGGACGGTTCTTCGGAAGTACAGAGAAAGCGATACCTCACCATGGATCTCGGCGTGCGCTGGAAGCTGCACGGTGACGGGCGCACGCCCGCGCCCGGGGCGGTCGTCCGCCCCGACGAACGGCTCTCCTGGCCCCGCACGGCAGGGCTCGGCGCCCAGCACGTGGTGGCGATGTTCGGGGCGAGCTTCGTGGCGCCCGTGCTGATGGGCCTCGACCCGAACCTCGCGATCATGATGTCCGGCGTGGCGACCGTGATCTTCCTGCTGTCCACCCGCGGCCGGGTGCCCAGCTACCTGGGCTGCTCGCTGTCCTTCGTGGGCGTCGCCGCGGTGATCCGGGCGCAGGGCGGCAGCAGCGCGACGGTGACCGGCGCGGTGTTCGTCGTGGGCGTCGCGCTGTTCCTGGTGGGGGTGGCGGTCCAGCGGTTCGGGGCGCGCATCATCCACGCGGCGATGCCGCCGATCGTCACCGGCGCGGTCGTCATGCTGATCGGCTTCAACCTGGCCCCGGTGACGGCGTCGACCTACTGGCCGCAGGACCAGTGGACGGCGCTGCTGGTGATGCTCTTCACCGGACTGGCCGTGGTCGGCCTGCGCGGCTTCTGGTCGCGGGTCGCGATCTTCCTCGGACTGGTCTTCGGCTACGGGATCTCCTGGCTGTTCGACCGGGTCTTCGGGAAGATCCACTCGGTGGACGCGAGCGGGCACCTGACCGACCACTGGCGCCTGGACCTGTCGGGCGTCGGCAAGGCGGACTGGATCGGCCTGCCCACCTTCCACGGCCCCTCGTTCCAGTGGTCCGCGATCCTGGTCGCGCTGCCCGTGGTGATCGCGCTGGTCGCCGAGAACGCCGGGCACGTCAAGGCCGTCGGCGAGATGACCGGGGACAACCTGGACGACAAGCTCGGCACGGCGATCTCCGCGGACGGCGTCGCCTCCATGCTCTCCACCGCCGTCGGCGGCCCCCCGAACACCACGTACTCCGAGAACATCGGCGTGATGGCCGCGACCCGGGTCTACTCCACCGCCGCGTACTGGGCGGCGGCCTGCTTCGCCCTGCTGTTCGGCCTCTGCCCGAAGTTCGGCGCGATCGTGGCCGCCATCCCCGGCGGGGTGCTCGGCGGCATCACCGTCATCCTGTACGGCATGATCGGCCTGCTCGGCGCGCAGATCTGGACCAAGTCCGGCGTCGACCTGCGCAACCCGCTCAACCTGGTGCCGGCCGCGGCGGGCATCATCATCGGCGTCGGCAACGTGACGATGAAGTTCACCGACACCTTCACCCTCAGCGGCATCGCGCTGGGCACCCTGGTCGTCATCACCGGCTACCACGCGCTGCGGGCCCTGGCCCCCGCGCACCTCAAGACGCAGGAACCACTGCTGGACGAGGGCACCTCCTCGTACGACAAGCAGGCCGGGGACGGCAGCTGACGGACCCTCGGGACAGCCCGGCGGTACATCGGCGGAAGTGACCCGGGTTACTTCCGCCGGTGTTTCCGCCTGGTTCGCGGGCCCGGTCGGTGGTCGAATCGCTGCGTACATCCACGTCGCCCCATCGACCGCCCACTCGACCCCGGGAGAGGCATGTCCCTTCTGTCCGACCGCCGCAAGCTCGCGTACGGAAGCGTGGCCACCGCCGTGCTCGCGCTCTCCTGGGCCACCGTGACCCCCAGCAGCGCGGCAGGCCAGGTCCTGTGGACCCCCAGCACCAGCAAGGGGGCGTCCTCCTTCCCCGCCGTGCAGTGCGCCTCCGGGAACTTCAAGGTCGTCAACGACACCGCCAAGGGCAAGGTGTGGCGGGCCTACCAGGCCGCCGGCGAGGAGCGCTGCGAGACCGTCGGCCCCGACCTGAAGAACGGGGACACGTTCTACCTCGGCTGGTCGTCCAAGGTGGACATCAAGGACTCCAACAGCCGGTACGTCTTCCAGCTGAAGTGCTCGCCGAGCACCGACACGGCCAACCACCCCATCGAGATCGACGCCACCGACGGGCGCATCCGGCTGCAGGAGTGGGACACCGCGCACGTGTCGCACACGCTGTGGACCGCGCCGACGGTGAACGGGCAGTGGCACTCGTACGCGCTGAAGATCCGCCTGGGACGGACCGACGGCACCATCGACTTCTGGTTCGACGGCAAGAAGCAGACCTTCAACACGGGTTCGGGCACCTTCAAGGGCACCACCTGGGACGGCGACCGCAACTACCTGAAGTGGGGCTCGTACCACCCCTCCACGGGCGACGCGACGAACACCTTCACCAGCCCGATCATGGCCACCACCCTGGAAGCGGCCACCGCCGGCTCATAAGGCGCGTGGACGAAGGACGCAGGCCCGGACCGCGTGGGAGCGGCCCGGGCCTGCGGCTGTCAGGACTGCGGGTCAGACCTCGCCGAACTCGCCGCTACGGACAGCGGAGACGAACGACGCCCAGGCATCGGACGGGAAGACCAGGGCCGGGCCCTGAGGGTCCTTGGAGTCACGGACAGGCAGCAGGCCCGGGAAGCCGGAAGCCACCTCGACACACTGCCCACCGTTGCCGCTGTAGCTGCTCCTGAACCATGCGGCGCCGGCCAGGTCCATGCGATCAGTCATGCCGTTCCTCTCAGACCACGCCGAACTCACCACTGCGGACGGCGGCAACAAACGAAGCCCAGGCATCGGACGGAAAGACGAGAGCCGGGCCCTGAGGGTCCTTCGAGTCACGGACCCTGCCCGGGTGCGCGTCGTCTACCTCGATGCAGCCGCCCCCACCGTTGCTATAGGTGCTCTTGCGCCACTTGGCGCCCGTTGGGTCATGCATGGTCCAGTTTCCTTCCGTGCCTTCCGGATCCAGGCCAAAGTATCCGGTTGGCTGAGCGCGTCGACCTGGAGTCGATCGCGCTTGCCGGCTTCCCTACCCACCTATGCCCTGGCCAAAGCCAAGAGCCACCTGCCCAGCCCACCACACCGCAGGCCCGGACCGCGTGGGAGCGGCCTGGGCCTGCGGCTGTCAGGACTGCGGGTCAGACCTCGCCGAACTCGCCGCTACGGACGGCGGCAACGAACGACGCCCAGGCATCGGACGGGAAGACCAGGGCCGGGCCCTGAGGGTCCTTCGAGTCACGGACGGGGGCAAGACCGGGGAAGTCAGGAGCCACCTCAACGCAAGACCCGCCATTGTTGCTGTAACTGCTCTTGAACCATGCGGCGCCGGACAGGTCTACAGGGGGAATCATGACGTTCCTCTCACGCCTTGCTTGCGGATCTTCTCCAGTGACGCAGCCTTCGACAGCGCTTCCACCTGGAGCTGATGGTAGTCCCGATCCCAGGCCTGAGCGGTATCAGCATCCCGCGAGAGGAAGCCACGCAACTGGCACTCCGAGTATGCCAGGATCGTTCGATCCGCCAGAGTCAGCAACGTGACCATCATGGTGAACGGCAGCTCTTCCGCGAGCGAGAACGGCGCCACCTGGATCGTGACGTTCGGACGACTCGCAAGGTCTTCAAGATGCGCCAGCTGCCGCGCCATCACCTTGGGCCCTCCCACCGTTCGCAGGAGAGCTCCTTCATCCAGAACGAAGTGCAGGCGCGGCGCCGGCCGCCGGTCAAGCAGCTTCTGCCGCGCGGCGAGGAAGTCGAGTCGATCTACGGCCTGTTCCTCGGTGATACTGCCGCGCCGTACGGCTGCCGACGCAAAGGCGTTGGCATACTCCATCGTCTGGACCAGGCCAGGCAGGATGCCCAGCTCGAAGTGGGAGATGCCATGAGCTTTCGCCTCTTGCTGCGCGTACTCGGGGAACCCTTCCAGCAACGATGACCCACTGAGAGTCCAGTACGTCAGTTCGAGTGTTCCACCGGCATCAAGAGCCTTGTCAGCGCTACGAACCCATTCGAGCGTGGGATTGCGCGTCCCTCTTTCGAGGTTCGAAATCTGACTATCACTCAGCTGCGTCCGCCTGCCGAGTTGGGCCTGCGTCAGGCCTGCTGCCTTACGCAGCCTGCGTAGTTGGGCCCCGAACGCCTTGAGGGGCGAAGCCGACGGATCCAGCTTGGACTCACGCATCGTCAGACCTCCATCGCCAAGCGAATGCCACAAGAAGAAACTGTCAAGTGGGAAAGCCTTCCGATAGTAGAGGCAATCACGCCACCATGGCTACACCCGGTAATCCACCGGAAGCGCAGCGCAACCTTCGGAGATCCCCATGCCTGACGCCCAGAATCGCGACACATGGTTCCAACTCCACGAAGTGGTACGTGACTTCAGCTGTCCGGAGAACGGGAAACCGCGCGAGGGCGTCTTCGTGGAGGTGGCCTTCGGGAAGGCGGTGCTTCGCCCGCTGGGTGCGACCGGTCCCGAGTGGCGGGTCGAACTGGGGGTGATCCGCTCGCTCGACCCGAGGGAGACCGCGCCCGGTACCTGCGGGAAGCCGCGCCGCCGACCCTTCAGCGGATGGCCGCTGTGACCGCCGAATTCCTCACATCTGGAGCAGAGTTGAGCAGGAACCGCATCATGGGCAGGCCTCCCGGCCGGCAGTCGGGCCAGCAGGTCTTCGCCCTGCTCGAAGACCCCGACGGGTCGGACGAGTTCTCCGTCCTCCTCGTCGATCGCGTCCACAGGAACGGGCTGACCCTGCCCGGCGGCAGCGCCGAGCAGGACGAGCTGCCGCACCTCGCGGCCCGCCGCCACCTCGAAACCGAGACTGGGCTCGTCCTGCCGCTGCGCACGATCCTCACGGTCGACTACGTGCCGGCGGCCGAGTTCCCCGAGGGCCTCGACTTCGTGTACGCGGGCGGGATGATCACGCCCCGGCAGGCCGGGATCGTCCACCGGCACCAGCCGCCGGCCGACATCCGCGGCCTCCACTGGGTGCCGCAGGCGAAGCTGCGCGAGGCCATGGCGGAGGACCAGTGCCGTCGGGTCGAGGACGCCTGGGACGCGTGGGAGCACGGCGCCGGCCTCCCGCTCCTCGTCCGGGGCGTCCCGGTCCCGGTCGGCTGATCAGAAGCCCCGGCCGGCGACGCGGACGGGCCCGGACCGCCACGAGCGCGGCCCGGGCCCCCGGCTCAGACCTCGCCGAACTCGCCACTGCGGACGGCAGCGACAAAGAACTCCCAGGCCTCGCCGGCGAAGACCAGGGCCGGCCCGTCCGGGTCTTTGGAATCACGGACGGGCATCACACCGGGGAAGCCGGGTGCCACCTCCACACAACTGCCCCCGTTGTTGCTGTAGGTGCTCTTGAACCATGCGGCACCGGACAGATCTCGTCGGTCGGTCATGACGCCCCCTCACACCTCGCCGAACTCGCCGCTGCGGACAACAGCAACGAACGACACCCAGGCCTCAACCGGGAAGACCAGCGCTGCCCCGTCCGGGTCCTTCGAATCACGGACGGGCATCACGCCAGGGAAGCCCGGGGCCACCTCCACGCAGTTGCCCCCGTTGTTGCTGTACGTGCTCTTGCGCCACCCGGCTCCGGTCAGATCAACAGAAGAAATCACGACGCTCCTCTCTCAACTGCCACCGAACTCGCCGCTGCGGACAGTGGCGACGAACGACTTCCAGGCCCCGGCCGGAAAGACGAGGACAGGACCGTGGGGGTCCTTGGAGTCGCGGACGAGCGCCAGTTCACGGGGGCCGCGTGCGATCTCCAGGCAGTTGCCGCCCTGTTGGCTGTACGTCGACTTCACCCACGAAGCGGTAGTCGGGCCGAGATCAGTCATGGGATTCCCTTCGGGCAGCGTGCGCGATCGCATCGGGTGAAGCCACCGTCGACCTCGGATCCAGCGTAGGACGGCGGCGGCTCCCGAGGGGGGCCGCCGCCGAACTTCACTGCCGATGCGTCACATCCGGGGCGCGACGCTCGGCCCACCCGCCCCCTGAGGCAACCCTCCGCCTGCCCAGGAAGTCGACCCCGCGACGCTGCTGGCGAAGTCGTTTGGTGTGGCGCAGCTCGGGGCCGGTGCCGATCGGGTTGAAGTACCACGGGGTGACAGCCCGTAGGCGTGCCACCGGTGAGCCCCGAGAGCGAAACAACGGACCGTGCGCAGCTGATCACACACAGTTAGTTCTAGCTCTAATATCGAGACCGGCCTGACGCCGAAATCACCGACCGGAAGAGAGCTCCGTGGAGAAGCCGCCCGCCCACTACCGTCAGCTTGCCGACGACCTGCGCACCGGCATCGTCAACGGCCTGTACCCGCCCGGTACGGTCCTGCCCAGGATCGCCGACCTCGCCGAGGAGTACGGCATCTCCAAGCAGACCGCCCGCGAGGCGATCGCCGTCCTCGAAGCCGAGGGCCTGGTCGAGGTCGTCCGCCGCCGCGGCACCGTCGTACGGAGCCTTCCGCAGCGCCGACGGCTCTCCCGCGTCCGGCAGGTACTCCGGGACGAACGCGGCTACTATTTCGATCCCGCCGCCCAGCCCTGGGTCGCTCTGCGCAAACCCACCATCACCTGGGCGCCGGCACCGCGCGACCTCTGCGCCCTCCTCGACCTCGCGCCCAACGCGGATGTCCTGGTCCGAGACCGCCTCATGGGCTCCCCGGACAACCGTCAGCCCACCCAGCTCGCAACCAGCTACCTGCCCGCCGCCGTCGCGCGCGGCACCCGGCTCGCCCAAGCGGACACCGGCCCCGGCGGCATCTACGACATCCTGGAACGTGAGCTCGGATACGGGCCCCTGGCCTGGCACGAGACCATCACCTCCCGCATGCCGACCCCGGACGAGAGCACCGCCCTCCAGGCCCCCAAGGGCACACCGCTGCTGCGGATCATCCGCATCGCGACGAGCCCCGACGGAACCATCGTCGAGGTCAACGACACCCGCATGCGGGCCGACGAGTACGAGATCGGCTACCCGATCACCCGTCACCCCACGGCCGAATGGCCCGGAAACCGCCCGACCGATCCGACGGTGTAGCCGGATGCAGAAGGCCCGCCAAGCGGCGATCTGTATATGATGATTCGTCAAAAAAGAGCCCGCCGCGACGAGCCGACGCCGATCAGGCCGCGCTTCCTCCGGGCCGCAGGAGGTCCAGCGCGTCCAGGGCGAGGTAGGCCGCGGCGGCGTCGGTCAGCTCGCCTCGGCGGAGCACGCGGGTGCGGAACTCGTCCAGCGCGAGGGTGACGACCTCGATGAACTCGGTCGGCTCCGGCCGCGGTTCGGCGACCTTGACGCAGTCGGTGGCGAAGAAGGCGTGGCGCAGGGCGTCGGAGTAGGCGTCGTGCCAGTACCGTCCGGCCGCGTGGACCTCGCCCTGGTAGCCGGTCTCCTCCAGTAGTTCCCGGGCGATGGCGTCCGCCGCCCGCTCTCCGGGTTCGATGACGCCTCCCGGCAGTTCGTACAGCACGCGGTCGGGGCCGGGGCGGTACTGGCGGGCGAGGATGACGTGCCGGTCGGGGGTGAGGGCGAGCACCGCGCCGGCCGGGCGCTCACGCTTGAGGTAGAAGTCCTCCTTGCGTCCGTCGGGCAGCTCGAAGTCGACACGGTCGACGGACCGGCCGAACTTGCTGAAGACGGTGGTGCGTTCGATCTCGTGCCACGGCGCGGTGGTGTCGGTCATGGCCAGGACTGTACGGGCCCGGGGGTGCCGGTGTGATGCGGGCCACAGGGGAAGGAGCCGGTGAGGGGCCCGGAGTGAGAAGGGTCACCCCTCCCGTGTTTTCGGGGCTCCGGGCGGCCGCAGGCCGGGGTGGGACTGGGCAAGGGCGTGATCGGCACGGGCGGAGGGCCTGTCCGCTTCGGGACCTTGGGCATGAATCCGGTCGACCTTCGGCCCGGTGGTGACCCCTGCGTACCCGGGCAACCGTGGACGGTCGCCCGCTGTGATCGGGCGGCGGCGCCGTCCGCCGGGCGGCGTCGTTCCTGCCGTCTACCCGGCGCATGGAAGCGGGAGTGCCCGCCGCCGTACGCTCCGGAGGACCCCAAGTACATGTCCCAGACCATCGACAACGCCCCGTATACCGCCTTCCACCGCAGGTTGGCCCTCGCCTGTTCCGGTGGGCCGCTGCTGGACGGCTACATCCTGAGCATCGTCGGCGTCGCCCTGATCGGGATGCGTCCCGAGCTCGGACTGTCCACCGCGGAGGTCAGCCTGATCGGCGCCGCCGCCCTGGTGGGCATGTTCGTCGGCGGCGCCCTGTTCGGCGTGCTGACCGACAAGATCGGCCGGGAGGTGATGTACACCGCCGACCTGCTCGTCATGGTCGCCTGCTCGGTGCTCTCGTTCTGGGTCGACTCGGTGTGGGCGATCACCGTGCTGCGCTTCGTGCTCGGCATGGCCGTGGCCGCCGACTACCCGATCGCGACCTCGCTGCTCGCCGAGTGGCTGCCCGCCAAGCAGCGCGGACGCCTGCTCGGCAAGCAGATCATCGCCTGGTACGCCGGTTCCGTCCTCGCCTACGTGGTGGGCTACCTGTTCCTGGAGCTGGCCGGCCCGGGCAGCTGGCGGTGGATGCTCGCGAGTTCCACGGTGCTGTGCGTGGTGTTCCTGGTGATCCGCCGCGGCTCGCCGGAGTCGCCGCGCTGGCTGGCCGCGAACGGGCGGGTCGGCGACGCGGTGCGCGTGGTCGAGAAGCACCTCGGCGTACGGGTCGACGGCCGCGAGCTGATGCCCGACCCGGCCGAGGCCGGCCGGCCCGCCGGGCTGCGGCTGCTGATGACCCCGCCCTACCGGCGCCGCACCCTGTTCTGCGGGCTGTTCTTCCTCTTCCAGGTCGGCCCGCTGTTCGCGATGCTCACCTTCGGCCCGCAGATCCTGTCCTCCTTCGGCATGCCGGGCGGCACCGTGATGGAGACCCTGGGCACCGGGCTGATCAGCATGGTCTTCCTGCTGGGCTGCTACCCGGCGCTGCGCCTGATCGACACCCGCGGCCGCCGGCCCGTCATCATCTGGTCGTTCGCGCTGATGACCGTCCCGCTGGCCCTGCTGGGCGTGTGGCCCACCGCCCCGGCCGCCGTCGCCCTGCTGGCGCTGTGCGCGTACGCGTTCCTGTGCGGCGGGCCCAACGTGCTCGACTGGACGTACCCGAATGAGCTGTTCCCCACCGAGATCCGGGCCACCGCCGTGGGCGTGGCCACCTCGGTGAGCCGGATCGGCGCGGCCGTCGGCACCTACCTGCTGCCGCTGTCCCTGACCGGGCTCGGCACCGGCCCGACGATGCTGATCGCGGCTGGCGCCACCGCCCTGGGGCTGCTGGTGTGCGTGCTGTGGGCGGAGGAGACCCGCGGCACCGCCCTGGGCGCCTCGCCGGCCGCCGCCAAGGGCCCGGCGCGCACCGTCCCGGCCCCGCGCGTCCCGCAGCCGGTGCGCTGACCCGCACCCCGCCGGCGCGCTGACCCGCGCCGGCCGACCGCCGCCGGCCTCCCGGACGCCCCCACCGCGGGGACCCGGGAGGCCGGCCCGCGTCCGGCGCCGGGCCCGGCGCTCCCCCTCCCCCTCCCGGGGTGCCCCGCGACTTTGTCAAGCCCGTACCGGAGGCGGCCGGGCGGCAGTACCGTCGGCTTCTCAACGACCGTTCCGGCACGGTGAATTGGAGGCGAAGGTGACCGAGGCGAAGCCCGTCGGCGGCGGTGGGGCGGGGAGCGAGCGCACGGCGCTGCACGAGCGGGAGGCCGAGATCCGCTCGGCGGACCGGGCGATCGGGCAGCTCACCGCACCCGACGGCGCCGAGGCCGGGGAGCTGCTGCTGTACACGGGCGCGGCCGGGCTGGGCAAGACCGCGGTGCTGGCCGAGGTGCGGCGGGCGGCGCGGCGGGCGGGCTGCACGGTGCTGTTCGCCCGGGGCGGGCAGCGGCAGTGCCACGAGCCGTTCCACGTGGTGCGCCAGCTGGTGCGCCCGGTGCTGGCGGCGCTGTCCGAGGAGGAGCGGGCCCGGGTCTTCGGGCCGTGGGAGGACGTGGTCGGCCCGGCGGCGGGACTGCGGCCGCCGCGCGGGCAGCTCGATCCGCAGGGGGTGCGGGACGGGCTGGACTTCGTCCTCACCCGCCTGGTGCAGCTGCGCTCCCCGCTGGCGGTGCTCGTCGACGACCTGCACTGGGCGGACCCGGAGTCGCTGGGCTGGCTGGCGGGCTTCGCGCTGCGCGTCCGGGAGCTGCCGGCCCTGCTGGTGCTCGCCTGCCGCGACGAGTTCCCCGACGACGCCCTGGCACTGCAGCACGGCCTCGCCGAGCGGGCCGACCGCCGGCACGAACTGCGCCCGCTCCAGCCCGCCTCGGTCGCGCACCTGGTGCGCGCGGCCCTCGGCGAGGAGGCCGAGGACGCCTTCTGCCGGCACGTCTGGGCGGTCACCGGCGGGAACCCGTACGAGACCGCGGCACTGCTGCGCGAGGTCGCCGACCAGCGGCTCGACCCGGTCGAGGAGAGCAGCGGGCAGCTGCGCGAACTCGCCGCCACCGCACGGGGGATGACCCTGCGGCACTGGGTGGGGCGGCTCGGCCCCAGCGCGCTGCGGTTCGCCTGGGCGGCGTCCGTGCTGGACACCGACATCCGCCCCGACCTCGCCGCCGCCATCTGCGCCCAGGGCCCGGAGGCCGCCGCCGAGTCCGTACGGGAGCTGCGCCGCCACCGGGTGCTGACCGGCACCCCGGCGGGCCGGCTGGAGTTCGTCCACCCGCTGGTCGCCACCTCGGTCTACCAGTCGATGCCGCCCTCCACCCGGACCGGGATGCACGGGGTCGCCGCCGTCGAGCTGGAGAACGCCGGCCTCGGCCTGCTCGCCGCGTCCCGGCACCTGCTGGAGATCCTGCCCGAGGGGGACGGCGCGATCGTCGACAAGCTGCGCCGGGCGGCCCGCGAGCACCTGGCCATCGGCGCGCCCGAGGCGGCGCAGCGCTGCCTGCGCCGGGCGATCAGCGAGCCGCCCGCCGACCGGGACCGGGCCCCGGTGCTCTACGAGCTCGGCTGCTCGGCGCTGCTCACCGACCCGGCGACGACGGTCAACCAGTTGCGCCTGGCGCTCGCCGACCCGTACGGGCTGGGGCCCGAACTGCGGGTGGACGCGGTCTTCCGGCTCGCCCAGGCCCTCGCCCACGGCAACCGGGTCGGCGAGGCCGCCGCGCTGTGCGCCGAGGAGGCGGCGCGCACCGGGCCGGGGCCGGGGCGGCTGCGCCTGGAGGTGGCGCACTTCATGTTCTCGGCGTTCCGTTCCGAGGACGAGGACGGCCCGGGGCGTTCGCGGCGGCTGGCGGAGTTCGACCGGATGCTGGGCACGGTCGGGCTGGCCTTCAGCGACACCGATGCCGGCGGCGATGGCGATGGCGGCGGTGCCGGTGGCGGTGGCGATGCCGGGGCCGGGGCGGCGGCTGGCGGCGCGGCGGTGTTCGCGCGCGACGGGCTGTCCCACGCGGTGGCGGTGCTGCGCTGCTGGGACCTGACGCTGCGGGGCGTGGACCGCGCGGAGGCGATCGCGCTGGCCGAGTCCGCGCTGCCGGGCGGGCGGCTGCCCCGCAGCCTCGGCTGGACGAACACCACCTGGGGCTTCGAGCTGCCCGGGATCCTGGGCATCAGCTACCTGTACGCCGACCGGGCGGACCGGGCGGAGGAGCTGTTCGGCGAGGCGGTGCGCGCCTACGAGGTCGCCGGGTGGAGCGGGGGCCACCTCGGCTTCGCCTACCTGCTGACCGGCATGCTCCGGTTCCGCTGCGGCGACCTGGCCGCCGCGGAGGACTACCTGCGCCGGGCCCTGCGCATCGCCGAGCGGATCGGCCCCGGCATCCCGCTGCACTGGGACGCGGTCGGGGCGCTGGCCGAGACCGTGGCCGCGCGGGGGCGGCTGGCGGAGGCCCTGGAGCTGGCGCGCGGGCACGCCTACGGCCCGCCGTACCCGACGGTGATGGTGCTGCCGGACGCGCCGACGCTGTACGGGCGCCTGCTGCTGGCCCGGGGCGACACGGCGGGCGCGGCGGCGGCGCTGGCCGCCGCCGGGGCGGTCCTGGACGCGCGGGGGTGGCGCAACACGGTGTGGGCGCCGTGGCTGGGGCACCTGGCGCGCGCGGTGGCCGGGGAGCAGCCGGAGCGGGCCCGGGACCTGGCCGAGGAGGCGGTCCGCCGGGCCCGGGAGTCCGGGACGGACTCGGCGGTCGGCAGCGCGCTGCGGCTGTGCGCCGGGGTGCACGGGGGGCGGCGCGCGGTCGGGCTGCTGACGGAGGCGGTCGGGCGGCTGGAGCGCTCGCCGGCCCGGTACGAGCACGCGCTGGCCCTGGTCGACCTGGGTGAGGCGCTGGGCGGCGCGGCGGGCGGGGCGGCGGGCGGCCGGGCCGCGCTGGCCCGGGGGCTGGAGCTGGCCGACCGGTGCGCCGCCGACGGCCTGGCCGCGCGGGCGCGCGGCCTGCTGGGGTCGGTGGGCGGCCCGGTGGGCGGTTCGGTGGGCGGCCCGGTGGGCGCGGGCTGAGGGCGCGGGCCGAGGGCGACCCGGTGGGCGCGGGCCGAGGGCGACCCTTGCAGATGCCTGCGCGCGCAACTATCTTTAAGATCATAAGTTGCAGCTGCAACGAGTTGCGGGTGCGCCCCTCGCCCAGGCGCCGCCGACCCACCGGGAGTCCGAACATGAGCACCACCCTCTTCACCCCGTACACCCTGCGGTCGCTGACCATCCCCAACCGGGTCTGGATGGCGGCGATGTGCCAGTACAGCGCCGCACCGGACGGGCCCGGGGCCGGTGTCCCGACGGACTGGCACTTCACCCACCTCGCCGCCCGCGCCGCCGGCGGCACCGGGCTGATCATCACGGAGGCCACCGCCGTCAGCCCCGAGGGCCGGATCAGCCCGTACGACCTCGGGATCTGGAACGACGAGCAGGTCGCGGCGTTCCGCCGGATCACCGCCTTCCTGGAGTCCCAGGGCACCGTCGCCGGGATCCAGCTCGCCCACGCCGGGCGCAAGGCCTCCACCGAGCGGACCTGGGTCGACCGCGGGCGCCCCCTCGCCGCCGACGAGGAGCACGGCTGGACCCCGGTCGGCCCCGGCAGCGAGGCCTTCTCCCCCGCCCACAGCACGCCGGACGAGCTGACCGGGGAGCAGATCGGCGAGATCGTGCGGCAGTTCGCCGACGCCGCCCGGCGCGCCCTGGACGCCGGGTTCCGGGTCGCCGAGATCCACGGCGCCCACGGCTACCTGGTGCACCAGTTCCTCTCCCCGCACACCAACCGCCGCACCGACGGCTACGGCGGCTCCTTCGAGGGCCGGATCCGCTTCGCGCTGGAGGTCGTCGACGCGGTGCGCGCGGTGTGGCCCGAGGACCTGCCCGTCTTCTTCCGCGTCTCCGCCACCGACTGGCTCACCGAGAACCCGCAGGACGCCCGCGAGGGCTGGACCTCGCAGGACACCGTCCGCCTCGCCAAGGAGCTGCGGGCGCACGGCGTGGACCTGCTCGACGTCTCCACCGGCGGCCTCGTCCCCGACGCCCTGATCGAGGCCGCGCCCGGCTTCCAGGTGCCCTTCGCCGAGGCGGTGCGCGGCGAGACCGGGCTGCCGGTGGCGGCCGTCGGCCTGATCACCGAGCCCGCCCAGGCCCAGGCCGTCCTCGCCGAGGGCCGGGCCGACGCCGTGCTGCTCGGCCGCGAGCTGCTGCGCAACCCGTACTGGGCCCGCCACGCGGCCGCCGAGCTCGGCGCCGAGGTCGCCGGCCCGGTCCAGTACCACCGCTCCTGACGGGCCGGCTGGCAGGAGATCTTTCGGCTCGGGCCGGGCGTGTGATGCCATTTCAGGGGGTCCGGGCCGAAGGATTTCCTGCGGGGTGGGACGCGGCGGGACGCGGCGGGACGGCCCGTCAGCCGGCGGGCGCGGCCCCCGGCGGGGCCTCGGGCAGGGTGAGGGTGGCGTGCAGGCCGCCGTCCGGGGCGGGTGCCAGGCGCAGTTCCCCGTGGTGGGCCTCGGTGACGGCCGCCACGATCGTCAGGCCCAGCCCGTGGCCCCGGCGGGCCGGGTCCGTCCCGGCGGTGCGCCCGCGCCCGCGCAGGAACGGTTCGGTGAAGGTGGCCACCGCCTCCGGGGTGAGGAGGGGGCCGGTGTTGGCGACGGTGAGGCGCACCCGGCCGGGCCGCTCGGGATCGGCCCCCGTGGTGACGGTGGCACTGCCGCCGGCCGGCAGGTTGTGGCGCAGCGCGTTGTGCAGCAGGTTGGCGGCCGCCTGGCGCAGCAGGACGGGGCTGCCGGTGGTCGGGGCGGGGCGCAGGTCGGCGGTGAGGGTGACGCCGAGGGCCCGGGCCTCGTCGCGGACGGCGGCCAGGGCCTCGCGGGTGGCGGCGGCGAGGTCGGTGGGGGCGAGGTCGGGCGGGGCGTGGCCGAGGTCGGCGAGCTGGAGCAGGGCATCGCTGGTCTCGATGGCGCGCTGGTTGGTGTCCTGGAGGCGGGTGACGAGGACGCCCCAGTCCTGGCCGCCCGGGTCGGCGGCGGCGACCTGGAGCATGGTGCGGGTGATCGCCAGCGGGGTGCGCAGTTCGTGGGAGGCGTTGGCGGCGAAGCGCTGCTGGGCCTCGAAGGAGCGCTGGAGGCGTTCGAGCATCTCGTCGAAGGCGTCGGAGAGTTCGGTGAACTCGTCGCGCGGGCCGGTGAGGGCGATGCGGTGCTCCAGCGCCCCGCTCGCGGCGCGGTGGGCGGCGCGGGTGATGTCCTGGAGCGGGCGCAGCACCCGGCCGGCGATCAGCCAGCCGCCGACCAGGCCGACGGCGGTCATCAGTGCGAGGGCGTAGCCGCCGGCGGCGAGCAGGGAGTCGAGGATCTGCTGGCGGGAGGGGGCGTCGGAGCGGTAGCGCGGGTTGGAGGAGGTCAGGGGGTAGTTGGGGATGTAGCGCATGCCGACGTAGACCACGGCGAGGGACAGGGCGCCGGCGGCGACGGCGAAGAGGGTGTAGCTGAGGGTCAGGCGCATCCGGGCGGTGAGGCGGCGGGGGCGCTTGCGCGGGCCGGGAGCGGCGGTCACCGGGGGGTGTCCTCGTCGCCGAGGCGGTAGCCGACGCCGGGCACGGTCTGGATCACCCAGGGGTGGCCGAGGCGTTTGCGCAGGCCGGAGATGGTGATGCGGACGGCGTTGGTGAAGGGGTCGGCGTTCTCGTCCCAGGCGCGTTCCAGCAGGTCCTCCGCGCTGATGACGCCGCCGCGCGCCGTCATCAGGACCTCCAGGACGGCGAACTGCTTGCGGGACAGGGCCACGTAGCGGCCGTCCCGGTAGACCTCGCGGCGGAAGGGGTCCAGGCGCAGCCCGGCGTACTCCAGGACGGGCGGGGCCGCCTGGGCCGGGCGGCGGGCCAGGGAGCGCAGCCGGACGACGAGTTCGGCGAGGTCGAAGGGCTTGGTGAGGTAGTCGTCGGCGCCGAGCTCGAAGCCGGCGACCTTCTCGCCCAGGCGGGCGGCGGCGGTCAGCATCAGGACGCGGCAGCCCAGGCCGAGCCGCACGATGGTGCGGCAGACGTCGTCCCCGTGGGTGCCGGGGATGTCCCGGTCGAGGACGACGACGTCGTAGCTGTGGACGGCCAGGCGCTCCAGCGCGGCGTCGCCGTCGGTGACGATGTCGCAGGCGATCGCCTCCAGCCGCAGTCCGGCCTGGACCGCCTCGGCGAGGTAGATCTCGTCCTCCACCACCAGGACCCGCACGCGCTGTTCTCCCGTTCGTCTCGGCCGTCCGTATCGGTCGGTCGTATCGGTCGTCCGTACCCCATTGGACCCGATGGGGCCTATCGAAAACGTATCGGCCTGCGCAGACGCTCCCGCAACACCGCGCCCCCTCGAATGGTCCGGGAACGGACAAAGGACACCGGGAGGCAGGAATGGGCACGGCGGGAACGGGTGCGGAGCGCACGGTGACGGAAGCGGCGGGACCGGAGACGGCGGCGGGCGCGGGTACGGGTACGGGTGCCGGTACGGGTGTGGCCGGGACGGACGGCGCGGACCGCAGGACCGCCCGGGGCACGGCCCGGGGCAGGCGGCGGCTGGCCGTGGGCGCCGGGGCCGCCGCCGTGCTGGTGCTGACGGGCGCGGGCGCGTGCGCCGCCGACCCGCCGGGCGCCGGGGCCGTGCTGCGGACCCTGGCCGCCGGCGCCGGCGTCGCGACCGCCACGGGGGCCGGGGACGACGGGGAGATCCCCGACGGCACCAAGCTGAGCCCCTTCGACACCGAGGCCCCGGCCGTGCGCAACCTCGACGCACCGCTGCTGGCCGCCCTGCGGCAGGCCGCCGGCGACGCGCAGGCCCAGGGCATCGCGATGACCGTCACCTCCGGCTGGCGCAGCAAGGCCTACCAGCAGCGGCTGCTGGACCGGGCGGTGACCAGGTACGGGAGCCTGGAGGCGGCCCGGCGGTTCGTCAACACACCGGACAAGTCCGCGCACGTCACCGGCAAGGCGGTGGACGTCGGCGCGACCGACGCCGACTACTGGCTGATCCAGCACGGCGCCCGGTACGGGCTGTGCCAGGTGTACACCAACGAGATCTGGCACTTCGAGCTGCGCACCGAGCCCGGCGGGACGTGCCCCGCGCAGTTGCCGGACGCCGCCGGGTGAGCGGGCGTGCGATGCCCCCCGCCGCGGTGCCCCCCGCCGCCGCGGCTGCTGCGGCGAATGCCGCTGCGAGTGCTGCTGCGCCTGCGGCGGACGGCCGTCCGGCTCGTCGGCGGCGCGCGGCGTCCCGGTGGCGGGCGGCGTCCCGGTGGCGGTCGGCGGCGCGGCCGTGGGCGGCTTGGCGGTCGGCCCGTCGGCGGCGCCCGGTGCCCCGGCGGCGGCGCCCGGTGCCCCGGTGGCGGCGCGGGTACGTGCCCGCCGCGTTGGGGCTGCTCGCCGCGCTCGCCCTGGCCGGCCACCGGCTGGTGCCGGACCTGGGCGTCGGCCTGGGGAGCCTGTGGGAGAGCGCCCTGCCCTGGAGCGGGCTGGTCGCGGCGGCCGTGCTGCTGTGCGCGGCGCTGCGCCGGGCGCCGGTGGCGGCCTGCGCGGGCGCGGTGGCGGCGGCGGTGTGGGCGGGCGCGTTCGGGCCGGTGCTGCTGTCCGGCGCGGTGCCGGCGGGCGGGGCGGGGCTGACCGTGGTCACCCACAACGTGAACGCCCACAACCCGGACCCGGCCGGCACCGCCCGCGCGCTGCTCGCCGCCCACCCGGACCTGGTCGCGCTGGAGGAGGTCACCGACGCCGCCCTGCCCGCCTACCGGGACGTGCTGGACCGGGCGCTGCCCCACCACGCCCGCACCGGCACCGTCGCGCTGTGGAGCCGCTACCCGGTGACGGACTCCCGGCGGCTGGTCATCGACCCCGGCTGGAACCGCTCCCTGCGGGCCGAAGTCCAGGCCCCCGGCGGGCCGTTGGCCGTCTACGTCGCGCACCTCGCGTCGGTGCGGCTGACCGCCGGCGGCTTCACCACCGCCCACCGCGACCGCGACCTCGCCGCCCTCGGCCGGGCCCTGGACGAGGAGCCGCTGCACCGGGTCGTCCTGCTGGGCGACCTCAACACCGCCGCCGACGACCACGCCCTCGCCCCGCTCACCCGCCGCCTCACCCCGGCCCGCACCGGCTTCGGCTTCACCTGGCCCGCCGCCTTCCCGCTGGCCCGCATCGACCACGTCCTCACCCGCGGCCTCCCGGCCGCCGGCACCTGGACCCTGCCCGCCACCCCCAGCGACCACCGGCCACTGGCGGCCCGCCTCGGAACGTAGCGGCGGGACGTAGCGGGGCGGGACGTAGCGGACCGGGACGCCTTCGCCGGAGGCCTCCCATACATCCCAACACCGGTTCCCCGGCGGGGAATCCGTAAAGATCACTCGATCCAGTGAGAGCCGGCGTCTCGGTGACGGTCCGCTGCCAGGATGACGATCATGACTTCTTCTCCCGCCCTGCCCGCACGCCAGATATACGACGCCCGCAGCGGTGATCGTCCGGGCAAGCTCGTCCTTCAGGACGGCGGCACCACCCAGGACGGCCCGGCCACCCGCGCCTACGAGAACCTCGGCATCGTGGCGGGCTTCTTCCAGGAGCAGTTCGGCCGCCGGTCCTACGACGGGCAGAACGCCGTCCTCAAGGCAGTCGTCCACGCCGGGACCGGCGGCAACGCGTACTGGGACGGTACGCACTTCAATTTCGCCGACGGTGACGCGAGCAAGGTCGGCGATCCCGCCACGGTGCTGGACGTGGTCGGCCACATGTACACCGAGGCCGTCATCCAGACCACCGCCGGCCTCGAGTTCTACGGGCAGTCCGGCGCGCTCCTCCTGTCGATCGCGGACGTCCTCGGTCTGCTCGTCAAGCAGAAGCACCTCGGGCAGACCGTCGACAAGGCCGACTGGCTCCTGGGCGTCGGCCTCTTCAAGGACAAGCCCGACACGGGCATCCGCTCGCTCAAGGACCCCTCCCTCCACAACCAGCCCGCCCACCTGCGGGACTACGACGACACCCCCTCCGACAACGGCGGCGTGCACACCAACTCCGGCATCCCCAACCACGCGTTCTACCTCCTCGCCACCGACCTCGGCGGCCAGGCATGGGAAGCGGCGGGCAGGATCTGGTACGCCGCCCTGACCCGGTACGCCGGCCAGGACACCGACTTCGCGGGCTTCGCGCAGGCCACCGCGGCCGCTGCCAAGGACCTCTTCGGCGACGACCACGCCCGCCGGGTCCAGGCGGCCTGGAAGTCCGTCGGCATCGACTGAGCCGTCCTCCCGCACACCGCGCTCGCGGCGGCCGAGCCGCACCGGGGGCGCGGGAACCGCGGCGCGCAGGAAGTCGGCCGGGCCGACTTCCTGCGCGCGCTCGCCCGGGGGTCGTCAGGCCAGCAGGTCGGACTGGAGGGTGACGACCTGGCGGAAGGGCGAGACGGGGACGCCGTCGGGGTTGGTCATGGTGATGACGGCCAGGACGTCGGCTGCGGAGAGGTAGGCGACGCGGGCGGTGGGGGCGCCCTTGGGGGCGTTCGTGGTCGACTCCATGGCGGTCAGCTCGATGCCGTCGACCGTGTCCCAGTTCTCGTGGTTGGTGCTCTTGGTGTCCGGGGCGGCCTTGGGACGCCCCTTGGAGCGCAGGGACGAGAAGGTGCCCCAGGACTCGCCGACGGAGGCGAAGCGCAGCAGCCGGATCTGGGTGCGGGTGCCGTCGGAGGCCGTCCACTCCCGGACGGTGGCCGCGCGGCAGGCGTTCTCCAGGAGGAGTTCGCGCAGCTTGGCCGGGTCCTGCTGCTCGGCGAGGATCGCGTCGCAGGGGACCCAGTCGGCGGTCGCGGCGGCGGCCGGGGACGCGGCGGGGGTGGCCGGGGCCGACGGGGAGCCGGTCGGCGAGGCGGCCGGGGACGCCGTCGGGGAGCCCGAGGAGGCGGGGCCCGCGGCGGGGGCCGGGAAGGTCGGCGCGGTCAGGGAGCCGCCGGCCTCCTTGGGGGCGGGCAGCAGCAGGTGGCGCAGGTCCGCGTAGTGCAGGGCCTTGCCCTTGGCGTTCGACGCGCTCTTGCCGGAGGGCAGCGGCGGCAGCGCCAGCGGCGGGAAGGTGTAGCGGCCGTCGCTCGCGGTGGCCAGGCCCGGGATGTCGGTGCGCTCGGGGGCGGTGACGGCCAGGGCGGTCCCGGTGCCGGCGAGGGCGAACACCAGGGCGGCGCTGCTCCAGCGCACCGCGGCCTTGCGGCGGCGGGCCCGGCGGGCCTCCTGCTCGGCGAGCTGCTCGGGCGTCAGGGCGGGCGCGGTGAACTCGACGGCCCCGATGGCCTCGGGGGCCCCGGGCGGCAGCGGCGGGGCCGCGGGTGCGGCCGGAGCCGGCGGGGCGGCCGGGGCTGCGGGCACGGCCGGCGGGAGCGGGTCCGACGCGGGCTGCGGCGGGGTGGCGTGGTCGGTCATACGGACGCTCCCGGGCGGGCGAGGCGGTCGAGCTGCAGGGTGAAGAGGGCGACGATCCTGTCCTTGGGCAGCGGCGCGACGCCCTCGGCGTTCATGACGACCAGGAGGTCGCCCTCGGCGGCCGAGCACTCCAGGTAGTCGATCGGCGCGGACGGCGGCGCGGGCATCAGGTAGCAGTGCGCCTCGGGGTGGCCCGGGATCGACGGGCCGATCCGGAAGAGGCCGGTGTCGCCGGTGAAGACCGCGGTGTACTCGTTGATCCGCTGCACTTCCTGCTGGTTGAACTGGCGCAGCTTCAGGCCGATCACCAGGTCGTCCCCGGCGGAGCGGTAGGTGCGCACGCCGGTGGCCTTGACGTGCATGCCCTCCCAGTAGGCGCGGAGCTTGTCGCGCTTGTCCTTGGGGATCTGCTGGAGTTCGGCGTCCAGCTGGGCGGACAGCTGCTCGCCGTTCAGCTCGGTGTCGTTGCCGTAGGAGCCGTCGTCCGGGCCGAGTTCGTAGCCGGCCGGGACGGGCAGCAGCAGGTCGCGCAGCGAGCCGAAGTGGCTGCCGTTGGACTTGGCGCCGTACGGGGTGGCGGTCGCGGTCGGGGCGGGCCCGGTGGTCGCGGTCGGGGCGGCGGCGGCAGCCGGGGCCGGGTCGTCGTACTGGGTCTTGATGATGCCGACGCCGATGACGACGCCGACCAGCGCGGCCGCGGCCGTCGCGGCCCCCGCGCGCAGCAGCCGGCGCGAGCCGGGGTTCGGCACGTCGGGCCCGGGCGCGTCGGACTCGCCGCCGGCGGGGCCGGGCACGGGCCCGACGGCGGTCGCCGGGTCGACGGCGGGTATCGGCGCGGGCGTCGGCTCGGGCGCGGACCCGCCCGGCTGCTCGGTCACGGTGTCGTCGTTCATCCCAGCCGCTCCCACTGCCGCTTGGCGAGGTCCTTGAGGGTGTCGGGGTTCACCGGCTGGGCGCCGAAGACCTCGACCGTCATCTGCAGCGAGCCGCGCTTGGCGACGGCCTGGCCGTAGTAGTACTGCTCGGTGCTCTCGGCCCAGTGCCGGGCGGCGCTCTCCACCTTGTAGCCGCCGTTGGCGCCGGAGGCGGCGTCGGCGAACGGCTCCCAGATGACGGACTTCGCCTCGTCGGCGTGGTCCGTCGCGAACTGGAGCAGCGTGACGCGGAAGCGGGTGTCGTCCTTCTTCCAGTCCACCTCGGCCGCGCGCCGGAAACCGCGCGAGGTGAGGTCCTTGAACTTGAAGACGGAGTCGCCGGCCCGCTCGGCGACCTCGCCGACCGACAGCCAGCTCGGCTTGTCCGGGTAGTCGGCCCAGGGGGAGCTGCCCTCGGGGGCGGTGACCAGCAGCTTGGTCAGGTCGCCCTCGATGGACGGCGGCGCGGGCTGCTCGGCGATCAGGGCGGCCGGGTCGACCGTGTCGGCCGGGTAGGACGGGCGGGCGGCCTGCAGCGGCGGCAGCGGCGTGGGCGGGCGCTGGGCCTGCACGCCGTAGCCGACGCCGCCGCCGGCCAGCACTCCGACCACCAGGGCGCAGGCGGCCAGCAGGACCGGGCGGGGGCGGCGCGGGGCGCGGGGCGCGCGCTCGGGGCCGGCCGCCAGCAGGTCGCCCGGCGCGACGACGAACGGCTCGGCGAACGGCTCGTCGGCGAACGGTACGGCAGCGGACGGTGCCGCGAAAGGCGCGGCGGACGGCGCGGCGAACGGCTGGGCCGGCGGCGGGGCGGCGGGCGCGGGAGGGGCGGCGGGCGGCGGGGCGGCGGGCGCGGGAGGGGCGGCGGGCGCCGGGACCGGCTCCGCGGGTTCGGTGGTCACGGGTGCGGCTCCAGAGGAGGGAGGTGAGGGGTGGCGTCGGTGGACGGGCGGCGGCGCGCGTGGGCGCGGGGCTCAGCCGCCCGAGGCGAGCCAGTCGCGCTGGCGCTTCATCAGCTCGCTCAGCAGCGCCTTGTCGGGCGTCCCCTTCACGTCGACGTCGATCGTGTACTGGACGTCGCCCTGGCTGCCGATGCCGGTCATCGAGCCGGTGTACGCCTGCTGCTTGGGCGTCTTCAGGTAGCCGTGGGCACTGGGGTCGCCGTCGATGTCGATCGGGTCCAGCGACTTGACCTTGTAGCCCTTGACGAACTCGGTCGCCATCGCGGTGGAGCCGAAGTGCAGCAGGGTGACGGTCACCTCGGCCTTGCCGTCGGCGGTCCGGTACATCCGGGTCGCGCCCTCCTTGTAGCCGTAGGAGGCGAGGATGTCCTTGATGCCGTCCTGCTTGCCGAACACGTCGGCGACGTCCGCGTCGGTCATGGTCATCCCGTCCGCGGGCCCGTACGACTCGCCGCCGGCGGGGATCGGGAGCAGGAAGAAGCGCAGGTCGCCGCTGTGCTTGCCGCCGCTGACGGTGCCCTTGACGGTGCTGGCCGGGGCGGGCTCGGCCGGGGGCGGGGTCGGCACCGGGACGGGCTCGGGGGTGGGCGAGGCGCTCGCGGTGGGGCTCGGGGTCGCCGGCGGGGCGGTGACGGGGGCCGGGGCGGCGGCGGGACGGGCGTCGGGCTTGCCGACGGCGACGGTCACCGCGGCGCTGGCCGCCGTGACGGCGAGCAGGCCGGCGGTGGCCAGGGCGACGCCGACGGCGCGCGGCAGGCGGCGCGCGCCGGGCTGCGCGGCGGCGGGCTGCGGCGCGGCGGGCTGCGGTAGGGCGGCAGGCTCCTCGGCGAGAGCGGGCGCGGGCGCGGGCTCGGAGGCGGGCGCGGGCGGCTGGGCCGGTGCCGGAGGTCCGGCGGCGGCGCTCTCGTTCTCGGGCTCGGGCAAGGGATTCCCCCAGTGAAGAATGCGGAGTCTCCACGCGCGGGGCCCTCCTGGGAACCACTCCCCCGGCGGGTTCTCCGGACCGTCCGTCACGCGTGTCAGCAGGAATTATGAGAGTCGGCTGAGACCACTGCCAACAAAATCAATCACCGCACTCTCACCCAATGGCCGTGAACCGGACACGCCGTGATCTAACCGCAATGGGGCGCCGCCCCGGGTACGGGCAGGTAGGGGCGGGTGGGACGGGTGGGGACGGCCGGCGGGCCCGCCCCGGTGGCGCCCCGTCAGGCGGCGGGCCGGTCGCCGAAGGCGCGCCGGTAGGCGCCGGGGGTGGTGCCGAGGGCGGCCCGGAAGCGGCGGCGCAGGTTGACGGCGGAGGCGAGGCCGACCCGGGCGGCGACGGCCTCCACCGGCAGGTCGGTGCGTTCCAGCAGGGCCCGGGCGGCGTCGATGCGGCGGGCCAGCAGCCACTGGCCGGGGCTGGTGCCGAGTTGTTCGGCGAAGCGCCGGGCGAGGGTGCGGCCGGACATCCCGGCGCGGGCGGCGAGGTCCTCCACGGCCAGCCGCTCCCCCAGGCGCCGTTCGGCCCACTCCAGCAGCGGGGCCAGTGACTCGTCGGCCCGGGCCGGTTCCGGGGCGGCGGCGTACTGCAGCTGGCTGCCCTCGCGGTGCGGGGGCAGCACCATGTGCCGGGCGACCTGGGCGGCGTAGGCCGCGCCGTGGTCGCCGCGCAGCAGGTGCAGGCACAGGTCGATGCCCGCGCCGCTGCCGGCGCTGGTGGCGACGTCGCCGTGGTCGACGTACAGGACGTCCTGCTCCACTTTCAACGCGGGGTACTGGGCGGCGAGTTGGGCGGTCCGCCGCCAGTGGGTGGTGGCGCGGCGGCCGTCCAGCAGCCCGGCCTGGGCGAGGACGAAGGCACCGGTGCAGATGGAGACGATCCGGGCTCCGCGCGCGTGGGCGGCGCGCAGCGCGGCGAGGACGGCGTCCGGGGCCGGGGAGCCGGGCGGGTGCCAGCCGGGGACGACGACGGTGTCGGCCCGTTCCAGTGCCTCCAGGCCGTCCTCGACGAGCAGCGGGACGCCGAGGGTGGTGGGGACGGGGCCGGGTTCCGGGGTGCACAGGCCGAAGTCGTAGTGGGTGGCGAGTCCGGACCGTTCGGTGCCGAAGGCCTCGGCGGCGCAGGCGAGTTCGAAGGGCGACTGGGGTGCGCCGAGCAGGGCCACGACCCGGTGGCGGCGGGCGGCGCCGGGGGCGGGACCGTCGGGGGCGGGGGTGTCGGTAGCGTCCGGGGCGTCGGGGGCGTCGGGGGCGGCTGCGGCGCTCATGGCAGGAATGTACCTGAGGATGTCTTTCCGGACACTGGGGCGGCGGGGGCGGTCGCGGACACAGTGGGGGCATGGAGAACAGCAGCGGAACGGAACTCAAGACGTCGGTCCTGGTCGAGGAGGTGGAGGCGGTCGAGGTCGGGCCCGGGGTGGTGCGGCGCAGGCTGGTGCGCACCGGGCACGCGCGCGGCTGGGTGGTCGACTTCGCGCCGGGCAGCCAGTGGCCGGTGGTCGACCTGCACGCCACCGAGGAGCGGTACTTCGTGCTGAGCGGGGAGGTGATCGAGGGCGAGGAGCGGCACCCGGCGGGCAGCTACGTGGTGTTCGCGCCGGGCAGCAGCCACCGGCCGCGCAGCGAGAGCGGCGCGCGGATCCTGGGGATCACCGTGCTGGAGGGCCGCCCGGAGGACGGCGTGTGACGATGTCGCGGTCGCGTCACCGCTCGGCACGGAAACCGGCCCGGGGGTGTGCCCCGCCCCCGGCCGGAGCACCATCGGCGGGGGCGGCCGGACCACCGGGGGAGGCCGGGCCCACGGGGGAGGGCGGCGGGGTGACGGGCAGTGGGCGGACGGGCGGCGGCGGGCGGACGGGCGGCGGGCGGACGGCCGCCGTGCCGACGGCGGTGGCCGCGGCAGCGGTGGCGGTGCTGGCGGTCGCGGGCGGGGCGGCGGTGTGGGCGGGGTCGCAGGACGAGCCGGTGACCCCCGCCCTGTCGTGGGTGTGCGCCGTCGCGGGGGCGGCCGGCCTGGCCGCCTCGGCGGTGCTGCGCCGGGAGGACGCGGGGGGCAGGTACGCGGGGACCGGTGTGCGGGTGGCGGGGTTCCTGCTGCTCGTGCTGGTCACGGTGTTCCTGGCGGCGCAGGTCGCGCTGACCGTGCGGTCCCGGCTGCACGAGCCGCGCAGCGTGCCGGCCACCGTGACGCACTGCCGGGTGACGGGCCAGGTGCCGGTGGAGGGCGGCGGCCTGGGCGCGAAGACGTACGCCTGCACCTTCCGCTGGAGCGTCGACGGGCGGGAGTCCAGCGCGGAGCGCCCGGAGGGGCCGTACCCGGAGGGGAAGGAGGCCCGGGTGTGGCTGGACGACGACGGGCGGATGTCCACCGGCCGGCCGTCCCTGGGGTCGGTGCTGGTGTTCGGCGTCCCGGCCCTGTTCTCGCTGGCCGGCACGATGTTCCTGGGCGGCTGGCTGCTCACGGACGCGCGCACGGCGGCGGGGCGGCGCTGAGGGGTGCGGCGGGCGTCCTCGCCGAGGGGTGCGGCGGGCGTCCTCGCCGAGGGGTGCGGCGGGCGTCCTCGCCGAGGGGCAGTCAACGGATACAGGCAATCGATCGACATATGCCGTTCGACTGCCTATTGTGGGCGGTGCGGTGGCCGCCGTGCCGCCGCGCTCCCGAACCGTGCGCGAGAGGACCGCCGTGCCCCGACTCCCCCGTACAGCAAGCACATTCGCCCTCGGCGCAGCCGCCGTCGTGACGCTGACGCTGGCCGTGCCGCCCGCCCTGGCGCTTCCGGCGGCGGGCGCGCCCACCCCGGACGCGGACCCGGTCCCGGCCCTGGTGGCCGGGCGCGACACCGCCGCCCCGCAGCTGGTCACCGG
The DNA here is from genome assembly GCF_042796115.1 of Kitasatospora sp. NPDC056446. NCBI lineage: Bacteria > Bacillati > Actinomycetota > Actinomycetes > Kitasatosporales > Streptomycetaceae > Kitasatospora > Kitasatospora sp. NPDC056446. Next base: position 109,676 of record NZ_JBHTRF010000007.1, read on the forward strand.
CCTGTCCGAAGCGGCCCCCGGCGATCCGGCCGCCGCCGCCCTGGCGCACCTCGCCGCCCACCCCGACCGCTACCGCATCGACACCGGCGAGCTGGCCGCACTCGGCTCCAGCGCGGGCCCCGACGGGCGGCGCACCGTCAGGTTCGAGCAGCGCCACGGCGGGATACCGGTGCTCGGCGGCCAGTACCTGGTGCACCTGTCCGGCCAGGGCGCCGGGCAGCGGGTGCAGTCGGCGGGCGGGCGGTACTTCACCGGGCTGAACGCCCCCACCACCGCCACCGTGCCCGCCGAGGCCCTGCGGCAGGCGGCCCTCGCCGCCCTCCCCGCCCTCCCCGGCCCGCAGGCCCCAGCGGCCCCGGCCGCCGCCAACGCGACCGGCGCGACCGGCGCGACCGCCGAGGACCACGGCCCGGTGATCCTGCCCGGCGGCGGCGGGCGCCTCACCGAGCACTACACCGTGCGCGCGGCGGCCCCCGGCACCTCCCGGGAGGTGTACGTCGACGCCACCACCGGCGCGGTCGCCCTCGCCCACGACGCCCGCGCGCCCCGCCCGGCGAGCGCGCCCGGCTCCGCGACGGCGACCGGCCCGGGCGCCGCCGCCCAGGCCCCCGCCGACCCGGCCGGAGTGCTCCAGCCCGCCACCGGCACCGCCCCCGACGCCCACGGCCGCGCCACCGCGCTGAACATCGCCAAGCGGGCGGACGGCGGCTACCAGCTCACCGACCTCACCCGCCCCGCCGCCGTCACCACCTACGACGCCGCCGGCCGCGACGCCGCCGACTTCGACAAGCGGATGCCGGCCGACGCCGTCCCCGCTTCCTCCCCCACGCCCGACTTCCCCGCCGCCACCGGCGACCACGGCGCCACCGACGCGCACGTCAACGCCGGTCTCGTGTACGACTTCTACCGCGACCGGCTCGGCCGCGACGGCCTGGACGGCCAGGGCGGGCCGATCGTCTCCGTGGTCGACGTGAGCGACGGCGGCAGCCCGTTCCCGAACGCGTTCTGGGACGGCAGCAAGATGATCTACGGCACAGGACCCGGCTACTACCCGTTCTCCGCCGCCCTGGACGTGGCCGGGCACGAGATGACCCACGCCGTCGTCGAGCACACCGCCAAGCTGCTCTACCTCGGCCAGTCCGGCGCCATGGACGAGGCCATCGCCGACTACTTCGGCAACGCCGTGGAGGTCACCGCCCGCGGCCTGGCCATGGACGACCCCGCCGCCGCGCTGCTCGGCGAGGGCCTGTGCCGCACCGGCACCCCGCAGGCCTGCTCCCAGCGCCGCCTGGACGACCACCGCACCACCACCGCCGACTACCTGGGCACCCGCTACGAGATCGACTCGGGCGGGGTCCACCTCAACTCCACCATCTTCGGCGGCGCGCTGTGGGACATCCGGCGCACCCTCGACCCGCTCACCGCCGACCGCGTCGTCTACCACGCGCTCGCCGACTACCTCACCTCGACGGACGACTTCCTCGCCGGCCGTGACGCGGTCCTCGCCGCCGGCCGCGACCAGGGCCTCAGCCGGGGCCAACTGCGCACCCTGGCAGCCGCGTTCGACGCCCACGGGATCCGCCCCGGCTGGCAGCAGCGGCTCGGCACCGACAGCCGCACCCTGCTGAGGAACGTCTCCAACGGCCAGGCCTCCCCGGCCGTCGCGCGCGGCCACTGGGTGGTCCTCGGCGACGGCGACGCCGGCACCGGCCTGTACACCGGCACCGTCGACGGGCGCGGCACCCCCGTACGCCTCAGCCCCGAGGACGGCCGCACCCACAGCTGGGCCGCCACTGACGGCACCAACGCCGTGTGGACGGCCATGGGCGGCCCCCAGGGCACCGGCCAGGACGTGCTGACCGCCCCGCTCAGCGGCGCCGGCCCCGTCCGCAGCCTCCTGCACTCCGCCACCGGGCAGTTGAGCAGCGCCCGGATCTCCGGCCCGGACATCGTCTTCACCGCCACCGAGCGCGGCGGCTCACCCCGGCCGTACCTGAGCCACGACGGCGGCGCCCCGGTCGCGCTCCCGCTGCCCGAGGGGCACGGGGTGTCCGAACTGACCCTCAAGGACGGCCTGGTGGGCTGGACCGAGACCTGGCAGGACGGCGAGCGGCGGGTGACCGTACCGACCCTCTACTCCGTCGCCACCGGGCAGGTCACCGCCCGCTACCCCGACCACGCCCCGGCCGGCTCCGGCCCGAGCGACGCCGGCTCCCTCACCCTGGCCGGCGGGCGCCTGCTGTGGGTGGACCTCCCCACCGAGCCCACCGCGCGCGCCACGATCCGCTCCGCCGCCCTCGACGGCTCGGGCATCGTCGACCTGCTGGCCGCCGGCTCCCCGCAGGCCCCCCGCTACACCCGCCTCACCGCCTCCGACCAGGCCGTCACCTACCGGTACGAGAGCACCCGGCCCGCCGGCGGCTGGACCAACGCCGCCCTGCCCAAGCTGTGGCAGGTCCCGCTCGCCGGCGGCGCCCCGCAGCGCCTGTCCTGCAACCGCGGCGGCCAGTACGACGCCGCCGCCGACCAGGGCACCCGGGTCCTGTGGCTCGACGCCACCACCGGCCCCACCCGTCTGTCAACTGTGCCGCTGGTGACGGGTGTTCCGGGCCACCGCCTCAGGCGTCCTCGGCGTCGAGCAGGGCCAGGACCTCGCGCACGGCCACCCGTCCGGCCATCCGGAACGAGTACTCGCGCGATTCCATGTCGTGCACGTGGGTGTGGCGCACCACCACCGCCAGCGCCACCGCCCGCCCCGGCGCCAGCTCGGCCAGTTCCTCGCGCATCCCCTCGGCCAGCGCCGCGTGGTAGTCCGCCAGCTTCCGCGGGGTCGGGCTGCCGGTCACCGTGGCGTCCGGGGCCACCTCCAGGCGCAGGCCCTCATCCCCGGGCTCGAAGTCCGCGACGACGAACGCGACATCGCCCGGACCGGTCGTCTGGCGGACGTAGCGGGCCCGCACCCCGCGCACCGGGCGGGGCGGGAAGGGTGCCGCCGGTCCCCCGGCCACCGGGTGCCCCGCCATCAGGAGTACTCGATCTCCACCGAGGTGACCGCCACGTCCTGCACAGGGCGGTCGTCCTCGGTGGGGGTGGTGGCGATCGCGTCGACCACGGCCTTGGACGCCGCGTCGGCGACCTGGCCGAAGATGGTGTGCCGGCGGTTGAGGTGGGCCGGGGTGCCGACCGTGATGAAGAACTGCGAACCGTTCGTGCCCGGGCCGGAGTTGGCCATGGCCAGCAGGTACGGCTTGGTGAAGAACAGCTCCGGGTGGAACTCGTCCGCGAAGGCGTAGCCCGGGCCGCCGGTGCCGGTGCCGGTCGGGTCGCCGCCCTGGATCATGAAGCCCGCGATCACCCGGTGGAACAGCGTGCCGTCGTAGTACGGGCCGCTGCCCGGCTCGCCGGTACGCGGGTCGGTGTACTCCCGGGTGCCCTCGGCGAGTTCCGTGAAGTTGCGGACCGTCTTCGGCGCGTGGAACGGGAACAGTTCCAGGCGGATCGGGCCCGCCGTGGTGTGCAGGGTGGCGAAGCGGGCAGTGGCCACGGACGGCTCCTCGGGTGCGGCTGGTGCGGTGGTATTGGTGCGGTGGTGTTGGTGCGCTGATCAGGAAGATCGGCTACGGCATCCTGGCACAGCCCGGGGGTTCGCGGACGGACCGGGTGGAAGGATCCCCTACGGGAATGCTCGGGATGGAACGTCCGCGAGGACACGGCGGAGAGGCAGGGAGTGGCCATGGTGGTCGGCGCGGTGCTGATCGGCGTACTGGTAGTGGTCCTGGTCGGATGCGGGTGCGTGGTGTGGTCCGACCGGGGCGGGCCGCCCTGGGCGCGCACGGTCGGGAACCTCACGGTCCGCGCCGGGGACGCGCTGCGCGGCTACTACCGGCGCAACCGGCGCGGCGGCTGACACCGGGGCACGGCGGACGACACCGGGGCGCGGCGGGCGGCGAACGGCCCCGGGCGGTGGCGCCCCCGGCTGCCCGCCGTCGGCTGCCGTCGGCTGCCCGTCGCCCCTGACGGAGGGCCGGATAGGGTGTCGCGGATGAGCTTCCATCTCGTCGTCGGACACGGGCCCGCCGGGGCCGCCACCGCCCGTCTGCTCGCCGGGCAGGGGCACGAGGTCCGGGTCGCCACCCGCTCCGGAGGCACCGGCCACCGGCCCGTCGAGGGCGTCCGGCACCTCGCCCTCGACGCGAGCGACCCCGCCGCCCTGGCCCGGGCCGCCCGCGGCGCCGTCGCGATCCACGGCTGCGCCGCGCCGCCGCTGCACCGGTGGGCCGCGCTCTGGCCCGCCCTGGCGGCCTCGCTGTGCGCGGCGGCCGAGGAGAGCGGCGCGGTGCTGGTCATGCTCGGCAACCTGTACGGCTACGGGCCGCTGCCGGACCCTCGGCGTCCGCTCACCGAGGACCTGCCGCTCGCCGCGACCGGCCCCAAGGGGCGGGTCCGGGCGGCGGCCTGGGAGCAGGCGCGGGCGCTGCACGAGGCCGGGCGGATCCGGGCCGTGGAGGTGCGCGCCTCGGACTTCTTCGGCCCAGGCGTCACCGAGGGCGGCCATCTGGCCGCGCGGGTGCTGCCGAAGCTGCTCAAGGGCCGCCCGGTCGCCGCCCTCGGCGACCCGGACGCCCCGCACAGCTGGACCTACCTGCCGGACGTGGCACGGGCGTTGGCCGAGGTCGCGGGCGAGGAGCGGGCCTGGGGCCGGGCCTGGCACGTGCCCACCGCCCCCGCCGCTTCGGTGCGGACGATGGTCGGGCTGCTGGCCGCCGAGGCCGGCACCGCCCCGGTCGCGGTGCGCCGGCTGTCCCCCGTCCTGCTGGGCGCGGCCGGGCTGTTCTCCCCGCTGCTGCGCGAACTGCGGGAGACGCGCTACCAGTTCGACCGGCCGTTCACCGTGGACGCCTCCGCGTACGAGGCGCGCTTCGCGGTGCGGGCGACCCCGCTGGAGGAGCAGGTCACGGCGACGGTCGCGTGGTGGCGCGAGCGGCTGCCGTCCTGACGGGGTCGGTGCGCGAGCGGCTGCCGTCCGGTCGGCCCGCCGCCCGGCCGGTCGTCCGTCCCGCCGGTCGGCCGGCCGGCCGGTATCCCCGCGGGGTCCTAGAAAACTCGGATAGCGGGGGCCGCCGGTGTGCTGACAGGCTGAAGGCGGTCGGCCGTGGACCGACCGGCAGTCAACCCGTGGCGCCCGGCGCGTGGGCGCACCGACGCGCCGACCGTGCGCCGCGGGTGATCGGGGGCGGGGGCGGGTGCCGGGCAGTGGCGCCCGCCCCCGGCTTTTCGGCCACGACTTGTCCGCGTCCAGCCATATGTTCGTTCGTCCACCGACCCCGGGCCCCGGCTTCCCTAGCATTCCGTCCGTGGTCAAACGACGCGATATCGAGCGCGAAGTCCTCGGATCGATCGGTGAGTTGACGGCCTCCCGGCTGCCGACGGCCGAACTGTTCCGCGAGCTGCACACCCTGCTGGCGGGCCCGCTCGGCTTCGACGGCGGCTGCTGGCACGGCACGGACCCGGTCACCGGGTTCCCCACGTCCACCGTCGCCGACGGGCTCGACCCCGCGCACTTCGAACTGGCCGTCCGCCTGGAGCTCCAGGGCGAGGACGCGACCACCTTCGACGCCATCCGCACCTCGGGCCACCGGGTGCAGACCGTCGACCGCGCCACCGACGGCCACCCCGAACGCAGCATCCGCTTCCGCGAGTTGCTCCACCCCTGCGGCTACGGCGACGAACTTCGGATCAACTTCGACCTCGGCGGCGGCCGTTGGGGCAGCGCCGCGTTCATGCGCGAGGACGCCCGGGGCCGCTACGACCCGTCCGCCCTGCGCCTGGCCGAACGCGTCGCCTCCCCCATCGGCGCCGCCCTGCGCGCGGCCCGACTCGCCTCCCTGCGCACGGCCCGCCCCGCCCGGCCCGTCCACGCCCCGGCGGTCGCCATCCTCGACACCCGGGGCCGGCTGCGCTCCGCCGACGCCGCCGCCCACGACCTGATCGCACGGATGGCCGAACCCATCACCCGCACCGGCGGCGTGCCCAGCGGCTTCCTCACCGTCACCCGCCAGGCCGCCCGCGCCGGCGCCCCCGCCGAAGTCCGGATCTGCACCCCGGACGGCCAGTGGCTCACCCTGCACGCCACCCCGCTGGACGGCCCCGGCGACACCGTCGCCGTCGTCGCCTCCCCGGCCTCCCCCGTTCAGCGCCTGCCGCTGGCGATCCTCGCCCACGGCCTGTCCCCGCGCGAACAACAGGTCGCCCTGCACGCGGTACGCGGCGCCAGCACCAAGGACATCGCCGCCCGGCTGCACCTGACCGTGCCCACCGTCCAGCAGCACGTCACCGCGATCCTCGGCAAGACCGGCGTCGGCACCCGCCGCGAACTGGTCGCCCTCCTGATGTCCGACCACCTCCCCACCCTGGCCCTCCCCCCGGCATGACAGGGGTGCCCCGCACGGCCACAACCCGTGCGGGGCACCCCGTTTTGGTTCAGCCGGCCGGGAACTCCCCGCCCTTGACCCCGGCCAGGAACGAAGACCAGGCCTCGGCCCCGAACAGCAGGGCCGGCCCGCCCGGGTCCTTCGAGTCCCGGACAGCCATCCCGCGCAATACCGACGGCCGAACCTCCACGCACTCGTTCGCCTGGGCGCTGTAGCTGCTCTTTCGCCACGGAACGTTGCCGATGTTCGATGCGAGCATGCCCCACCCTCCGATGACCGGTAGCGGCACAGCTACCGCCGCGCCCGAACATTCCTGCCGAGACCTGTTCTACCCGCCCGCGAGCTCGCCAGCCTTCACGCCACCGACGAAGGCCGCCCAAGCCTCAGCGGTGAACCGGAGGGCGGGCCCGTCCGGGTCCTTCGAGTCCCGCACCGGCACAACACCGGTCACACCGCTGGCCATCTCCACACATTCGCTCTGCGCGCCAGAGAACGAGGACTTCCGCCACTCGAGCCCTTCGGTGCCATACGGCGAGAACTCGCTCACAATCCCTGGACCTTCTCACTCGCGATGCGCTCGATGAGCGCGATCGATTCACTGTGGGGAAGCGACTCCGCCAGCGCACGGCGGAACAGATTGGTGTACTTGAAGACTTCGTCCGGCTCCTCAAGGTACAGAGTGCTGAGAAGGCTGTCGACGTACACCACATCCGTCTCAGAGGTCTCCGGAAAGCCGAGGATCGTGACCGGCCCGAAGAGCGCCGCGTGAACCTCCGATGCCTCAGGAAGAATCTGGACATTGATGCTGGGACGCTCGGCAGAGGCCACCAGGGAGCGAAGTTGCTCACGCATGACCGCCGAGCCACCGACCTGATGCCTCAGCGCAGACTCGGAGATCACGGCCCAAACCCGCAACGGCAGGTCCCTCGTGAGGACTGAGCGACGCTCCTGGCGAACCTTCGTCAGGGTCTCGATCTGGTCGGGCGTCGCATCCTCTATCTGCGCCCTCACAACCGCTCTGGTGTAGTCCTCGGTCTGCAGGATCCCTGGCACCAGGAGAGTTTGGATGCTGTACATGTCCGACGCATCGGACTCCAGCGCAATGTAGTCGGCATAGTGCGGCGACAGGGTGTCCGAGTAGCGGTCCCACCACCCACGAAGACGACCCTCGCGTGACAGGACCTCCAAACGGCCTCTGACCTCCGGGTCCGTCACTCCGTACAAGTCGAGCAACAGCCTGAGGTCCACCAGCCGAATCCCGGACTGAGCGGCCTCGATGCGGCTGATCTTGCTCTCAGCGCATGCCAGATGCCGCGCCGACTGGGCCATCGTCTGGTTCGCCCCGGTCCGCAGCTCCTTGAGCGTCCGAGCCAAACGGCGCTGACGCACTGTCGGATTCCTGTTCGTAGGCACAGCCGCGATCTCCCCTCTCCTGTGATCTGCCAGTCTGCCCCCACCCCACCTTCGGCAACAATCTTGCCCGGCTTCCAAAGTGAAGACTTGCAACATAGAAGCTTCCAGGAGCATGCTACTCACCGTAGTTCGCCACTCCACTTAAAGTGATCATGGCGGGCTCGCCACCGGGCATTCCCATGCCTGCTTCAGCCGTCTTCACCCCGCACACCCCGGAGGTGGCTCCGCCATGCCTGAAACCGACTCCCCCTCCCCCTCGCCCTCCCCCGCCCCCAGCGCGAAGGCCTGGCAGCTGCCCCGGCGCCGGACCTCGCCCGGTGTCGCCCGGCGGCGGCTCCGGGACTTCCTCGCCCCCTTCCCCGTCGGCGAACTCCTCCTCCCGACGGGCCAGTTGCTTGTCAGCGAGCTGGTCACCAACGCCGTCCGGCACACCCGCGTCCCGCGCGACCGGCTGATCGGCGTCCACTTCCGCCTCACCCCGGACGGCACGCTCCGCATCGAGGTGCACGACGCCGACAGCGAGAAGCCCGTGCTGCGCGACACCCCCGCTCCCGTCTCCGCCGACAGCGGCCGGGGGCTGCTCCTGGTCGACGCGCTGGCCCGGAGCTGGGGCTGCTCCCCGCGCGCCGGCGGGATCGGCAAGTTCGTCTGGTGCCACATCACCCCCGAGGAGGACGCCGCGTGACCGCCACCCCCGTCCTGGCCGAGATCACCGGCGTCATGGCGCCCACCCTCTTCCCCGGCCTCGACGTGGCGCTGCCCGTCCTGTGGGAGCACGTCCGCGACCTCCCGATCCGCGAGGCCCACCGGGACTTCATCCGGATCTGCATCGGCCCCGGCGGCGGCCAGGGCGTCGCCCGCTGCCTCGCCCGGGGCGGCAGTTGGAGCACCACCCTCTACGTCGGCGGCATGACCGACTGGACCGCCCACCCGATCACCATCACCACCCACCAACACTGAACTCCCCGCCCCCGCCCGGCGCGAAGGCCAGGCGGAGACGGGGAGTCCGGGGTGCGGGGTGCGGGGTGCAGGGTGCGGGCCCGCTGCTACTCGGCCCGCCAGTGGACGAAGCGGGGCGGCTGCTCGCCCCAGGTGACGACGGCGCCGACCGGACTCGGACTGATCCCGCCCGAGAGCAGCCCGTGCAGGAACTCGGCCATCCCCATGTCGTAGACCAGGGGCGCGCCGCCGTTGCGGCCGAGGACGAGGACCGGCCAGGCGTCGGGGTCGTCGCCGACCGTCAGCCAGCCGAGGGTGTCGGCGGTGCAGGAGCCGCCCCAGGCGACGATCTGCTCGGCGGAGCGCACCGCCTCGGTCGGCTCGCCGTCCTCCTCGAACAGCCAACGCGCCTCCTCCGTCATGCCGCGCATGCCGGGCTGCGGCGCGCCCGCCGGCATCAGCTCGTCGGGGGCGAACACGGTGAGGGAACGGTCGATCTCCCCCTGCCCGTACCGCGCGACGAACTCGGCGTAGTCGCGCGGGAACCTAAAGCCCCACGCCGACCCGGCGGCCGCCCAGTCGCCGGACTCACCGCCCCCTTCGGACGGGGGCATGAGGTCCAGCAACCTGTCGATGTCGAATTCGCGTGCCATTGCTCTCTCTCGCTGGAGCCTGGAGTTGTGCCAGGTATCGGTTTCGGAGCCACAGAGCGAGTTCGGAACGGCCTCGGCCTTCGCATGCCTGCGACTGATCGCCCTTCCCATAGCCGACCGCCTCCCCACCCTCGCTCTACTCCCGGCGCAGCGGAGGCAGGGCGAGCCCTCTCATTCGGTCGAGAAGTCGCTCCACGACCGGACGCCCGAAGCGACGTCGAAGACCTCGGACAGCGTCGAGAAGAATGCGGCATCACCGTTCCCGACCCAGAAGTACCGCTTCTCCGGCGACTCGTCGTCCCACACCATGAAGATCCCCACCGTGCCGTCGCCGTTCACCGAGAGCGGTGCCAACACGGTGTCCTCCGTGAGCCCCTCGTCGATGTGGACGTCGATGCTGGTGACGATGTCTAGGAAGTGGAGCGCCCGCGAGAGGGTGTCCCCGGACGGCCAGTCCCGCCACCCCAGGAGGGGCATTCCGGAACTGAAGTTGTCCATTCCGTCGGAGAACTCCAGGAATTCTCGGTAGCCCGGCTCGATCGGTTGCCGCATCCACTCCTCAAGCTCCGGGATCCGGCTCGCGTCGACCGGTGACCGCAGCCCTGGAGGCGACGCCAGGCGGGACTCAGGGTCCAACCGGTGGTCATTGGCCCTCGCCGCCACAAGCCTTTCGATCCACTCATGCACCTCGTACCAACCTCATCGTTCCCGTACCGCGTTATGGACCGGCCTGTGCCCTGCCCTGGAGCACCTGCGCCTGACACAGCGGGGACAGTAGTCACTGGACATGACCGCAGCAGCTTCGCCAGCCCCTGTCCCGTGCACGCATCCAGCGCCTCTGCGCTCCAGCCCTATCTCGGATCGGGAACCCAGTCCCTTCCGTCTGCGGATGCAAGCAGTTCGGACATCGGATCCGACACCTCTCGGAGAAGGAATTCGGCCATCCCTGTGTCCGTTCGCGCCCAGGCGCGAGCAGCTGTCCGGCCCCGGTACCAGACGACCACGGGCCACCGGTCAGGATTTGGATTCCCTGTCAGCCAGAAGCATCGGTCCCCGTTGTGGTTCGCGCCCCACTCCAGCAGTCCACCAGGATCCGGGAACATCGGATAGGGAAAATTACCCGGATACTTCGACCGCATCTCGTTGAACGCCGGACCGGTATCCAGCTTCGTTCGCGCGACCACGCGAACGAAGCCACCAGGAGCCCACCCGGTCGCACCGGGAGCCAGCGGCGAATGGATCCACAACTCACCACCGACGGCACCGCGACCGAATACTCCGATCAACCCCCTGTAGTCGGCCGGAAATACGACTCCGCTCTCCTGTGCCGAATCCCACCAGGGAATTCTGTGGCCGGCGTCGACATTCGGAACATCAAGGAGACCCGCAAGGGTCGCCACCGCACTTTCCATTTCCGGCCTTCAATCGCTCACGAGCGTTCGGAATCCACACCCGGCCGACTACCTCCCATCCTCGCCCTGACTCGGCGCAGCGGGGGTGGCCCCTTGTCCGGCGGATGGGTGTCAGCCGCCCGGACAAGGTGCCGCTTCAGCTCCTGGGCCCGCCGGTGAGCGGGTCGAGCCTGTCGCGCGACCTCTGCCGCTCCAGCCGCCAGTGGACGAACCGGGGAGACTCGCAGCCCCAGGCATCGGTGATGCCGATGGGACACGGGTCGATCCCCGCCGTGAGCATCCCGTGGAGGAACTCGGCCATCCCCATGTCGTAGACCAGGGGCGCGCCGCCGTTGCAGCCGAGGACCAGGACCGGCCAGGCGTCGGGGTCGTCGCCGACCGTCAGCCAGCACAGGGTGTCGGCGGTGGAGGAGCCTCCCCAGGCGACGATCTGCTCGGCGGAGCGCACCGACTCGGTCGGCTCGCCGTCCTCCTCGAACAGCCGGCGCGCCTCCTCCGTCATATCGCGCATGCCGGGCTGCGGCGCGTCCGCCGGCATCAGCTCGTCGGGGGCGAGCACCGAGACGCAGTCCTCGATCCCTCCTTGCCCGTACCGGGTGATGAACTCGGTGTAGTCGCGCGGGAACCGGAAGCCCCACGCCGACCCGGCGGCCGCCCAGTCGCCGGACTCACCGCCCCCTTCGGACGGGGGCATGAGGTCCAGCAGCCTGTCGATCCGTTCAGTCAAGGGTGGACTGCCAGAGTTCCGGGTTGAGCGTTTGGTCGATCAGTTCCTCCGCGTCGGGGAAGTCCCCGTCCAGGACCGCTGCGAGGAATTCGGCCATGCCGCCGTCGAACCGGCTCATCTCGTCTCCGCCGTAGTGCCAGACCACGACCGGCCACCGGTCGGGGTCCGGTCCGGCCATGTGCCAGCAGAAGTAGTCCGCCGAGGTGTTGTTGCCCCAGCCGAGCAGGCCTCCCGGGGTCGGGAACGGCTCGTAGGGGCGCCCGACCTCGGGGTACCACGTGTACCACTGTTCGAGCATCTCGCCCAGGTCCTGGTTGAAGCTGTGCATGTCGTCGAAGCGCTGCCCACTCGGCTCGCCGGGGTCGAACGAAGGAGTCACCACGACGAGGTCGCCGAAGAACCGAACAGGACCGTACCGATCGACGAGTTCGCGGTAGTCGGACGGAAGCCCGACACCGAACCGCTCGACTGCTCCGCTCCACGGAACGTCAAGGGGAGGACGGCCGGGGTCGCCCATGATCTCCCCAAGACGGCTGATCGAACCTGACATCTCCGAGACCTTCCTAGTCACCGAGCTGAACCATATTGCCGTTGGGCCCCTGCTTTTCGTTCGGCACATACCTGATGTCCCAAGTGCCCCGGCGCCCGTCCGCATACTGGCCGATGGCGATCATGTAGAACCCCTTCGGGATCTTGCTCGACGGTGAGCTGTAGTAGGGACTGACCGTGTAGTTGACGATCTGCTTGTCCAGCAGGGCTGCGTCGACAACGTCCACCTCGAATCCCCGCATCGCGCCCTTGGTCGTATTCACGCCGACCTGGAAGCAGGGAGCGAGGTTTCGAGCCACGCCCCGGCCCCCGACCTCCCGCGCGATGAGGTGGCATCGGGCAAGCGGAGTTCTCTTACCGAGACTCCATCCCTCGTTCTTCACGGTCGTCTCGGCTTCTGTCCATCCGGTGATGTCTCCTTGTGCACCCGTTCCCCTCTTCCGGTTCGGCTTGCCCACGAGGCACGCTTCAGCCATGGTCGGGCGCTTCACGCCGGGGCTTCCGGTGACGTCTTCCATGGCGCCGTACATGATCCATCCGGTTCCGCCGCCGGGCCTGACGTCGTCGGTGTCGGAGCCCGCCGGGCGGTGGTTCAGGCAGCTGTCCGGATTGTTGTTCCTGGTGACCGACGGGTTGTTGGGGATGATGGCTGGCTGGGGGCCGGAGGCGGCAGCGACGACGGTCGGGGTGACGTTCTGCTGGACCGTCAGCATCGCCGAGAGGCTGGCGGAGCTGTAGGACGCGGCAATGACGTTGAGGGACTGGTGGGGGTCCGGCGGGGTCCAGTCGAGCTGGGGCGCGGGGCGCTCGACGGCGGGCTTGGTCTTGTCGAACAGGGGCTTGGGCGGTGCCGGGCGGAAGACCGCGGGGCGCACGGGTGACACGGGCCGGCGGCAGGTGTTGCAACCGCCGCCCGACGAGGAGTGGCCTCCCCGTCCGCTGGGCCTCGGGTCCTCGGCGGCGGGCCGGCCGGTCGGGCTCTCGGTGGAGTAGGGGGAGGAGTCGTTGGGGGTGGGCCGCGATCGGTGCCGGACCTCCGACTGGATCTGGTAGTACTCGCTGCGGTCGTAGGTGCCGTCCGCCGAAGCGCTGTAGTACCCGACGTAGCCCACCGGGTTGGTGTAGGCGTCGGTGTAGCGGTTCATGGTCGGGGCGTTGCCGGTGTAGGAGTTGACCTGGTTGGCGTACGACTGGGAGATCTTGGGCTTGCCCGGGGCCGGGGCCGTCTCCGTCCGGGACTGTGAGCCCTGGCCGGCCTGGATGCGGGCCGTGCCGCGTTCGAGGTCGACGCCGCTCCTGTTGGGCCCTGCGGGACGCTCGATGACCGTGGTGGATCGGCCGCCTCCTGCGCTGCCGGGGCCGACGCCTCCGCCGCCACCGCCGCCACCCGCCTGTGCGACCTTTTCGTGCCCCGTGGGGTCGATGCCGTTCAGGGGGCTGCCGTTGGCGTAGGCGTAGCGGTTGGCCTGGGCGGAGGAGCTGGGGTTGAGCTGCCAGCTGTCGCGGCTGGTGAAGCCTCCGGTGCCGGGGCGGTACCAGCGGGCGGCCATGTTGACGTCGCCGGTGGCGGGGTCGGTCCAGCCGCTCTGGTAGCCGAGGCTGGTCCCGGTGCCGCTGGTGGCGGTGGGCTTGCCGAAGGGGTCGTAGGTGGTGGTGCCGGTGACGGTGGTGCCGTTGTTGTCGAGGGTGGCGGTGACGTCGGTGTGCTGGTCGGTGCGCAGGCGCACGCTGCTGGTGGTGTTGGTGGCGCCGAGGAGGTTGCCGGCGCCGTCGCGGGCGTAGGCCCAGGTGCCGTCGTTGGTGAGGTCGTCGGAGCCGCCGTCGTAGGTGAAGCGGGCGGCGTTGCGGCTGGTGACGCGGTCGAGGCCGTCGTAGGTGTAGGTGGTGGTGCCTTCGGTGATCAGGCGGCCGAAGGCGTCGAAGGCGAGGGTGTCCTGCGTGGTGCCGGTGGTGACGGCGGCCGTGGTGCCGCGCGCGGTGTAGCGGTAGGTGCTGGTGCCGTCGGACACGAGGCGGTTGCGCTCGTCGTAGGTGGCGGTGGCGGTGCCGTTGCCGGTGCGGTTCCCGGCGGCGTCCCAGGTGTAGGGGGTGGTGGTGCCGTCGACGGTCCAGGAGGTGAGGCGGTCGGCCTGGTCGTAGCCGTAGCGGTTGTCCTTGACGGGGTCGGTGGCGGCGCCGCTGACGGTCTTGCGGGTGAGGCGGTTGTCGAGGTCGTACTCGTAGGCGGTGCCGGAGATCACGGCGGCGGCCGGGTTCCCGGAGAGCACCTGGTCACTACTGACGCGGCCGAGGCCGTCGTAGCCCAGGCGCCGCTCGGAGACGGACTTGTCCTTGCTGGTGTCGACGGGGTCGGCCTGGATGTACCACTGCCTGCTGGGGCGGCCGTCGCCGTCGTAGCCGTACCAGTTCTTCATGTTGAGCTTGGGGTTGTTGATCCAGTCGAGCTGGCCGTCGGCCTTGTAGCCGAACACGGTCAGGCCGGTGTCCTTGTCCCGGCGCCGGGTGACGCGCCCGTCGGCGTCGTACTCCCAGGTCTGGGCGGCGGCCGTGAGGTCGGCGCCGGCCGCGACGGGCAGGCCGCGGTCGTTGTACGCGTACTGCTGGCCGTTCAGGGCCGAGGAGTTGTGCCGGATCAGGTGGCCGGCCTTGTCGTAGGCCAGTTCGCGGTCGGTGGTGCCGGCTTCGGCGCCGGTGCCGCTCTCGCGGACGAGGCGGCCGAGCGGGTCGTAGCTGCTGGTGCGTACGACGCCGCCGGGTTCGGTGCTGCGGACGGCCTGGGCGGCCGTGTCGTAGGCGGTGGTCCAGGTGCGGTCGGCGGCGTCGGGGTGGGCGGTGGTGGCGGGCTCGACGGTGGATTCGGGCAGGCCCCAGGTGTTGAAGGTGTAGACGGTGGTGTTGCCCTTGCCGTCGGTCAGGCGGGTGCGGTTGCCGGTGGCGTCGTAGCCGAAGGTGGTGGTGATGCTCTGTCCGGCGGCGACCGGTTCGGTGAGCTTGACCGGGCGGCCGAGCACGTCGTAGGCGGTGCTGGTGACGGCGCCGGTGGCCGGGCTGGTGCTGGTGAGGACCTGCCCTTCCAGGTCGTAGGTGGCGGTGGTGGTGCGCAGGACGGTGCCGGCCGGGTCGAGGTTGTCGGTGGCGGCGGTGTTGCCGAGGGCGTCGTAGCGGGTGCGCGTGGATTCGCCGAGGGGGGCGGTGGCGCGCACGGTGCGGCCGAGGCCGTCGTACTCGGCCTTGCTGACGCGTCCGACGGGGTCGGTGCTGGTGACGATCTGGCCGGCGGTGTTGAAGGTGGCCTTGCTGGTGTTGCCGGCCGGGGTGGTGAGGGCGGTGAGGTTGCCGGCGTCGTCCCAGGTGGACTTGCTGGTGAGGTTCTGGAGGGTGGGCTGGCGTTCGACGACGGTCGCGGTGAGGGTGCGGCCGAGCTGGTCGTAGGTGGCTTCGCTGCGGGCGCCGAGCGGGTCGGTGCCGGAGAGCTGGAGGCCGTTGGGGGTCCAGGTGGCGGCCCAGGTGGGCGGGCTGTCGTCCACGGGGGGCTGGAGGCCGCCCGGGGAGTTGGGGTCGACGCGCTGGTTCTGGTGGCTCATGCGGTCGTAGCCGAAGGTGGTGCGGCGTCCGGCCGGGTCGGTGGTGGCGGTGACCCGGGAGAGCTTGTCGTACTCGATGCGGCTGACGGGGTTGAGCGCGGTGGTGGCGCCGGGCGGGGTGTAGGAGGGCAGGCGGGCCTCGGTGATGCGGCCGAGCGCGTCGACGGTGGTCCTGGCGACCTGGCCGAGCGGGTCCTTGGTGGAGACGGCATCGCCGAAGGCGTTGTAGCCGGTGGTGGTGGTCGGGCGGACGGTGGTGGCGGGCGCTCCCGCGCTCTCGGCGGCGACGGGCGGCGCGGTGGTGGAGGTCTGGCGGCCGAGGACGTCGTACTGGAAGGTCACGGTGTAGGCGGCCGGGTCGGCGCCGGGGGCGTTGCCGTTGGGCGAGGTGGTGGCGGTGACCAGGCCGCGCTGGTCGTAGCCGAAGGTGCTGACGGCGACCTGGCCGCCGGCGGAGGAGGCGAGCTGGCTGCGGGTCAGGCGGCCGGCGGTGTCGTAGGTGAGGGTCTGGACGCTGTTCTCGGTGTCGCTGATCTTGAGGGTGCTGGTGGTGACGCGGTCGTCGGCGTCGTAGCCGACGGTGCTGACGCGGTTGAGGCCGGCCGGGTCGAGGACGGTCTGGGTGACGCGTCCGGAGGGGTCGACGGTGCGCGTGGTGGTGGTGCGTCCGCCGCCGGTGGTCTGCTTGGTCAGGTGTCCGGCGCCGTCGTACTCGTCGGCTTCCAGGACGATCGGGTGGGTGGTGCCGTCGGCCTGGGTGACGTCCTGGGCGGTGGCGGTGGCGGGCAGGCCGTCGTCGAAGTAGGTGTAGCCGGTGACGGCGCCCATCGCGTCGGTGCGGGAGGCCAGGCGGCCGGCCGGGTCGTAGGCGCGGGATTCGACGGTCAGGTCGCGCACGCCCTTGCCGTCGCCGTTCCAGCCCTTGACGACGGTGGTCGCGGGCTGGCTGCGCGGGGTGTAGGTGAAGGTGGTGACCTGGCCGAGCGCGTCGGTGACGGAGGTGCGGCGGCTGAGCGCGTCGTACTCGTAGCGGGTGACGCCGCCCATCGCGTCGGTGTCGCTCTGCACCCGCCCGGCGGTGTCGTAGGTGGTGGAGGCGGTGCGGGTGCCGTCGGCTCCGGCGGTGTCGGCGGTGGTGGATCCGGTGGGGCGGCCGTCCGGGTCGAAGGTGACGGTGGTCCTGGTCTGGTGGGTGTCGCCGGTGACGGCGTCGGTGACCTTCGGGCCGGTCTGGGCGCTCTGGCGGCCGAGTTCGTCGTATTCGTAGGTGGTGGTGACGCCGGCGGGCTGGGCGTCGGAGGTCTCGGTGGTCCAGGTCTTGCGGCCGGCCGCGTTGTAGCCGTGGGTGAGGGTGAGTCCGCTGGGCGCGGTGGTGCGGGCCAGGTCGCCGCTGGAGTAGTAGGCGTAGGTGGTGACGGCGCCGCCGGCGGTGGTCTCGCTGGCGAGCAGGCCGGCGGGGGTGGTGCCGCCGCTGTAGGCGGGTTCGGTGCCGGTGGTGTAGCTGGTGCGGGTGGTGCGGCCGTCGGGGCGGGTGGTGGATTCGGGCAGGCCGAGGGCGTTGTAGGCGACGGTGGTGCGGTAGGTGGTGTCGCCGGGCCCGGCGGAGCGGGCGTCGCGGGTCTCGGCGGGCTTGTCGTTGCGCGGGTCGCGCGGGTTGTCCTTGTTGAGGAAGTAGCTGGTGTAGGAGGTCCAGCAGGAGTTGGTGTCGCGGCAGGTGGTCAGGGAGACGGTGTTGCCGCGGGCGTCCTGGCCGCTGACGGTGGAGTGGCCGTTGGGGTCGGTGACGGTGTGGACGAAGCCGCCGGTGTCGTAGGTGTAGCTGGTGGTGTTGCCGGCTTCGTCGGTGCGGGAGATGAGGCGGTTGCCGCGGGTGGCGTCGTGGATGTCGGTGCTGGTGTTGCCGGCCGGGTCGGTGAGGGTGACGCGGGCGGCGAGTTCGGTGGCCGAGGACGCGGACCGCGCCTGGTAGTGGGCGGCGACGCGTTCGGCGCTCAACGGGTGCTGGTAGATCGCGACTTCGTCGATCTGGCCGGTCAGCCAGGACCAGCCGCCGTTGCCGGCGGGCCAGTTGCCGACGTAGCCGCCGCCGAGGGTGAGCCGGTCCATGTCGAGGTGGTTGACGCCGCCGGCGCCGGTGCCGACCAGGACGCCGTCCAGGTAGAGGGACTGGCTGCCCTGGGAGGCGCTGAGCACCACGTGGTGCCAGGAGCCGTCGGTGACGGCGTTGGCGGTGGTGATCGGACTTCCGTTGATGCCGTAGAACAGGCCGCGCAGCTTGCCGTCCGAGCCGACGTACAGGTCGGGCACGGTGTTGCCGCTGGTGTTGTTGGCCTGGTTGAGGAGGATGCCGGCGCCGCCGGTGCGGAACCAGAGCTCGGCGGCGAGCTCGGTCTGTCCGCGCACGATCTGGGCGGGCAGTTCGATGGCGGAGGTGTTGGTGCCGTTGAACTCGGCGGCGCGGTTGTCGCCGGGGCCGAACACGCCGGTGGTGCCGGGCTTGACGGCGGAGCCGTAGGTGCCGTTGCCCTTGATCGCGGCGACCTCGCTGGCGGCGGTGGTGCCGCCGGTCTCGTCCAGGCGCCAGTAGCCGCCGGGCGAGTCGGCGACGACGGAGCCGCGGTAGCCGGTGCCCTGGCCGCCGACCTGGGCGCTGCGGGCGCGGTAGTGGGCGACGACGTCGGCGGCGCCGAGCGGGTGCTGGTAGACGGCGACTTCGTCGATGGTGCCGGTGAAGTGGCTGATGTCGTTGCCGGGGGCGCCGGGCCAGAAGCGGGCGATGCCGGCGCCGATGTAGGTGTGGGCGTTCTGCTGGTGGTCGACGCTGCCGTTCTGGACGCCGACGACCTGGCCGTCGAGGTAGACGGTCTGGACGGTGCCCTGGACGGAGAACACGGCATGGTGCCAGGTGCCGTCGGTGACGGCGTTCGCGGAGGCGACGGTGGTGTCGGCGGTGCCGTAGAAGCGGCTTCGCAGTTTGCCGTCGGAGCCGACGTACATCACCGGGGTCCAGGTGCCGCCGACGCCCGCCGGGTCGTCGATGGCGCGGCTCTGGTCGCCGAGCAGGACGCCGGGGGTGGTGGTGTTGAACCAGAGTTCGACGGCGAGTTCGGTCTTGGCGTGCAGGACGTCCTGCGGGATCTCGATCTGGGACTTGGCGGAGCCGTCGAAGCGGGCGGCGGTGTCGTCGGTGGGGGCGAAGACGCCGGGGGCCTTCTTGGCGACGCCGTCGCCGTAGGTGCCGGCCAGGCCGTTGCCGACCTCGCTGGCGGCGGTGGCGCCGTCGCGCTCGCCCAGGCGCCAGTAGGCGGCGGGGCCGGAGGCCTTGACGGCGTTGCTGTAGAGGAAGGAGCCGCCGCTGTAGGTGGGTTCGGAGACCTTCCAGTCGCCGCCGGCGGCGTCGGTGACCTTGGTGACGCGTTCGGTGGTGGCGTCGTAGGCGACCTGGGCACTGGTGCGGCCGGAGGGCAGCGTGGTCTTGGTGAGCTGGGCGCTGCCGGTGCGCAGGGCGTAGTGGTCGGCGACGGTCTGCTCGGTGAGCGGGTAGTCGTAGACCGCGGCTTCGTCGATCTGTCCGGTGAACCAGGACCAGCCGCCGTTGCTGGCGGGCCAGTTACCCGCCCAGTTGCCGGTGTAGCCGCCGCCGAGGTAGGCGCGGTCCATGTTGAGGTGGTCGATGCCGCCGGGGGTGGTGCCGACCAGGGCGCCGTCGAGGAACATGGCGGTGTTGTCGCCGGCGCCGGCGAGCACGACGTGGTGCCAGGCGTTGTCGTTGACGTCCTTGGTGGAGGTCACCGGGGCATTGGGGCTGTTGAACTTGCCGCGCAGCTTGTTGTCGGTGCCGACGTACAGGGCCGGGACGACGTTGTACGGGGCCTCGCCCATGGCGCGGTTCTGCATGCTCAGGATGACGCCGGCCGAGGCGGTGCGGAACCACAGTTCGACGCTGCGGTTCACGGACGAGCTGATCGAGCGGTTGGGCAGTTCGATGTAGGAGGTGGAGCGGCCGTTGAGGGTGACGGCCTGGCTGCCGCTGCCGGCGAGGGCGCCGTCGGCGCCCCAGGTGACGTCCCGGGCTTCGGCCGGGGAGCGGTCGCTGACCTGGGCGTCGTTGGTGAGGGAGCTGCCGTCGGCCTGGCCGAGGCGCCAGTAGCCGGAGGGGCCGGCGTCGCGCACGGCGGTGCGGTAGCGCGAGCCGGTGCCGTAGTCGTAGGCGGTGCAGCCGGTGGGGGCGGCGAGGGCGACGCCGGGCGGGCAGACCTTGGTGAGGCGGTCGCCGTCGTACTGGTAGGACCAGCCGCCGGTGGAGCCGGTGGCGGCCACGGCGGTGACGTGCTTCCCGGTCCAGCCGAGGTTCAGGGAGCGGCCGGAGGCGGTGTCCTTGACCTGGACGAGGGTGCCGGAGGCGTAGACCAGGTCCTGGGTGTGGCCGGCGGTGTCGGTGACGCGGGTGAGGCGGCCGTCGGCGCCGAAGGTGTGGACCTTGCCGGCGCGGTCGGTGAGGGTCCAGCCGCCGCCGTCGGTCTTGCGCAGCTCGGCGGCCATGCCGCCGCCGGGCACGTAGGCGTTCTTGCCCGGGTCCCAGCCGAAGCGGGCGCGTGAGCCGTTGGCGGCGGTGAGCAGCACGTTGCCGGGCAGGGCGAGCCAGTTGCTGGTCTCGACCTGGATGCGCATGTCCCAGGGGGTGGACCAGCCGGCGCCGAAGGCTCCGTCGGTGCGCGGGTCGAGGGAGTTGTAGCTGCGGGTGACGGAGAGTTCGGGGCCGACGACGGGCAGGGCGGCGTCGGTGGCGGCGGTGGTGTAGTTGCCGGCCGAGGTGTTGACGCTGCGTCCCGCGTCGCCCGAGGCGGTGAACTGGTTGGGCTGGGGCAGGACGGTGCGGATGTAGGACGCCTGGGTCTTCGGGCTGGAGTCCGCGCCGTCGCCGACCTCCGCGTACCAGGCGTACTGCTCGTTCCAGGTCAGCCATCCCGCGGGTACGACGAAGTTCGACGGCTGGTGCCAGGAGGACTGGTGGCAGTCCACGCGCGCGTCCCCGCCGACGACCCGGCAGACCTCGAACCGGTAGTCCACGTTCGGGACCGGCGCGCGGTCGGGGTCGACGCCTTCGGCGGTGAGGGTCGGCTGGAGCTGGTAGACGACCGTGCCCGACGGCGGGGCGAGGCGGGTCATGTGCGGGGGGACGTTGACGGAGGAGATCTGGATGTTGATCGGCTCTACGTAGGCGTCGACCCAGAAGTTGCTGACCTGGAACTGGTCCATGGTGAAGCGGACGGTGTACGCGCCCTGCGGGAGGGTGCGGATGTGCGCGTCGACCACGGCGCTGCCGCCCGGGGGGACGTCGCCCGGCATCGCCGTCCAGGCGATGTTGGTGCCGTAGTTGGTGATGTTGTTGCCCCACTGGTCGTACAGCAGGTAGGACATCTTGTAGTTGTTGGTGGGGGTCCAGGTGTCCATGCCGCGGTTCCACACGCGCAGGCGGACGATGCCCTCCTGGGTGGCGGTCACCGGCTGCTGGAGGCCCCAGAGTTCGTAGTCGGCGCCGTAGCGGGACCAGGTGACGTCCAGGTACGGCTGGCCGCCGCCGTTGTTGGCGCTGCCGAACTGCTTCCAGGAGTAGTTGTCCCAGACGTCGGTCTTGATGGCCAGGCCGTAGTTCGCGGTCCAGTGGTGGGTCCAGGAGTTGACCAGGTTGCGGCCGTCGGCGCCGAGGTCGATGGTCTCCCAGGCCTCCGGGCAGGCCCAGGCGCTGTTGGCGTTGGGGCGCCAGCCGTGCGCGAAGGACGGCGCGGCGAGGGCGGGGCCGGTGGAGGGGGCGTTGGAGCCGCGCACGCCGCCGGGCGACCACCAGGAGGTGACCTGGTGGATGCTGACGGTGCGCGGGGTGCAGCTGTAGGACCAGGCGTTGTACAGGCCCAGGCGGGCGCTGAGGATGGTGGCGTTGCTGAGGGAGTCCTCGATGCCGGTGAACTTGATGAACGACGAGGCCTGGTGCTTGCCGCCGTCGTTGGTGCCGGTCTTGAGGACGGTGTCGCCGGAGAAGTCCTGGTTGTAGTTGGTGTAGGCGTAGGTGCTCTCCACGGCCTTCACGGAGGAGATCTGCGGGTCGACCTTGACCGGGTAGACGCGCTCGGGGGCGTGCAGCCAGGCCTCGTCGAGCTTCACCTTGAGGGCCTGGCCGCCGGCGGGCAGCGGGACCAGCTCGTAGGTGACGCCGCCGGTGATGACGCCTTCCTCGGTGTTGGGCGAGAAGTTGGAGTCCTGCATCCAGCCGGCGGGCATGCGGCCGCGCAGGGTGCCGGCGGCGTCGGTGAAGTGCACGGAGCCGTCGGCGTCGAGGGAGGCGGTGACGCCCTCCAGGCGCAGCGGGAAGACCCATTCGGTGGGCGCGGTGGCGTCCTTGAGGACGAGGTTCTCCTTGAAGGAGGAGTTCCCGGCGAGGATCGTCAGGTCGGCCTTGGGGCGGGCCTCGGGGTAGGTGACGGTGCTGCCCTGGGCGGTGCCCTGGACGGGGGCGGCGTCCTGGAGGGTGTAGCCGGCGGACATGCCGTCGGCGAGCTGGAGCTTGACGAGCGGGTCGGCGTCGGCGGTGAGGCCGAGCTTGACCTGCTGTTCGGAGGAGGTGGTGGTCCAGCCGTTCCGGACGGGGGCGGCGCGCCCGGCGGTGGCGGTGCCGTCCGGGACCAGGGTGGTGTCGATGGCGGCCCAGGAGCCGTCGGCTCGCCGGAAGTTGACGGGCTCGGGGTAGCTGCGGGTGGTGAAGGTCCCGTCGGCGTTCTGGAAGGTCCGTTGCTGCGCGGTGCGCTTCTCGGGGAGTTCCTTGCTGGCGGCCGGGTCGAAGCTCTTGGCCGGGTCGACCTTTCCGGCGGGCTTGTCGGCGGGCTTGTCCCCGAGCTTGGCGTCGGTGGCGGGCAGCTGGGTGCTCTGCGGGGGGATGACGTCCTGGGCGGGCGCGGCGGGCTTGTCCTCGGGCAGTTCGCCGGGGGCGGGGGCCGCGCCGGGGCGGCCGGAGCCGTCGTTCGCGCTGGTGGCGGCGGTGGTGGCGTCGTGGCCGCGGCCGTCGGCGCTGCCCTGCTGCTGCTTGGGGCGCGGGCCGGGGTCGGGGGGCGCGGCGTCGGCCGCTTGGCGCAGGACGGACTCGGCGAAGGCCGACCCTTCGACTGTGCCGAGGACGACCATGGTCATGGCCAGCAGGATTGCCAGGGAACGGCGCAGCACGAGGGAACCCACCAGACGGTCAAATGAAGACAAATGAAACGGCAGCAGATATATCTGATGGTCAGTAGGCAGATAAAGAGACATTTGCTTTCTTGTGACCAAGATCACCGAACTATGGGCCGAAAAACACGCCCCGCAGGGAACCGCTCACCACAGGTGACGAAAGCACCCCCGATCCCGCCCCGCTACGCTCGGCCGTACCGGATCTCCAGCGGGAAGGCGGGGCGTACGCATGCTCGGGTACGACGCGGACGGGTTCGTGCGGGACGGGAAGGCCCATCGGCTGGTGGCCGGCGCGGTGCACTACTTCCGCGTCCACCCCGGCCTGTGGGAGGACCGGCTGCGCCGGGTGCGCGCCCTGGGGGTGAACACGGTGGACACCTACGTGCCGTGGAACTTCCACGAACTGCCCGGCGGCCGGGTCGACTTCACCGGCCCCCGGGACCTGGGCCGGTTCGTGCGCCTGGCCGGGGACCTGGGGCTGGACGTGGTCCTGCGCCCCGGCCCGTACATCTGCGCGGAGTGGGACTTCGGCGGCCTGCCCGCCCGGCTGCTGGCGGTGGACGGGCTGCGGCTGCGCTGCGCGGACCCGGCGTACCTGGCCGAGGTCGACGGCTGGTTCGACGCGGTGGTACCCGAGCTGCTGCCGCTGCTGGCGAGCCGGGGCGGCCCGGTGGTGGCGGTGCAGGTGGAGAACGAGTACGGCAGCTACGGCGACGACACCGCGTACCTGGAGCACCTGCGCGACGGGCTGGTGCGGCGCGGCGTGGACTGCCTGCTGTTCACCACCGACGGCGCCCACGACACCATGCAGCAGGGCGGCGGGCTGCCCGGGCTGCTGGCCACCGCGACCTTCGGCTCGCGCGCCCCCGAGCGCCTGGCGGTGCTGCGCCGCCACCAGGGCGAGGGGCCGCTGACCGCCATGGAGTTCTGGATCGGCTGGTTCGACCAGTGGGGGCTGCCCCACCACGTGCGCGACGCGAAGGAGACCGCCGCCTCGCTGGACGAGCTGCTCGCCACCGGCGCCTCCGTCAGCCTCTACATGGCGCACGGCGGCACCAACTTCGGCCTGTGGGCGGGCGCCAACCACTTCGGCGCGCACCCGCTGGACTCCGGCTACGAGCCGACCGTCACCAGCTACGACTACGACGCGCCGATCGGCGAGGCCGGCGAGCTGACCGCGAAGTTCCACGCCCTGCGCGAGGTCATCGGCCGCTACCTGCCGCTGCCGGACGGCGAGTTGCCCGCCGACCCGCCCCGGGTGGCGCCGCAGCGGTTGGAGCTCGCGGACGGGCGGGCCGCGCTGCTGGAGAACCTGGACGCGCTGTCGCAGCCGGTCGACCGGGCCGCGCCGCTGCCCATGGAGCAGCTCGGGCAGGACCGAGGCCTGATCCACTACCGCACCCGGGTGCCCGGCCCGCGCCCCGAACTGCCGCTGCGCATCGACGGGTTGGCCGACCGGGCGCAGGTGTTCGCGGACGGCCGCCCGCTCGGCGTACTGGAGCGCAACTCCCCCGGCGCGACCCTGGCGCTGGCCGCCGGGGAGGACGGCGTCACGCTGGACATCCTGGTCGAGGCGCTGGGCCGGGTGAACTACGGCCCGCAGATGGACGACCGCAAGGGCATCACCCGCGGTGTCTCGCACGGCGGCCAGCGGCTGTTCGGCTGGCGGATCCGGCCGCTGCCGCTCACCGACCTGTCCGCGCTGCGCTTCACCCTGGGCACCATGGGCACCGCGGCCCTGGACGGGGAGCCGGTGTTCCACCGCTTCACCGCCGAACTGCCCTCCCCCGCCGACGCGTTCGTCGCCCTGCCCGGCTGGGGCCGCGGACTGCTGTGGCTCAACGGCTTCCTGCTCGGCCGCTACTGCGCCGCCGGGCCCCAGCGCACCCTCTACGCCCCCGGTCCGCTGTGGCGGGCGGGCGGCAACGAGCTGGTCGTGCTGGAGCTCGAACGGCACGGCGGGGCGGTGGAGTTGCGCGACGCCCCGGACCTCGGGCCGACCACGGCGGCGCCGAGTTCCGAGTACTGACGCCGGGGGCCGCCGTACGGACGCCGGGCCCCGTGTACGGACGCTGCCCGGGCCGTACGGCGGGTCACCGCGCCCCGGTCAGTCCCACCAGAACGACCACTGGTGCATGCCCACCAGCCCTTCCGCGTACGCGGTGAGGCTGCCGGCGCCCTGGAAGACCAGGTCGGGGCAGAAAGCGGTGTGCTCGGCGGCCAGCGGGAGCGCCTCGGCGAGCGTGGCGGGCGGCACCGGGACGCTCAACTCCAGGGTGTCGAAGCCGGCTTCGACCACCTGCGCGCCGAAGCGGCGCTCCCAGTCGGCGAGCACGGCGGCGACCTTGGCGATGTCGTTCTCGTGGTTCACCGGGCCGCCCCACCCGCACGCGGCCAGGGCCTCGGCGCCGCTGCCGGCCCGGACCAGGCCGATCCGGACGTGCTTGACGGACTGCAGGACGTCGGCCAGGCCCCGCGCCTCGACGCCGGCCGCGCCCTCGGGGACGGTGGCGGCGGGTGCCCGGCCGGGCCAGGTGCGGCCGTAGGGGGCGAGGGTCTCGTCCTCGTCCTCCCCGTCCGCCTCCCCGTCCCCGTCGTCCCCGTCGTTCCCGTCCTCGTCGTTCCCGTCCTCGTCGTTCCCGTCCCCGTCCTCGTCCTCGTCCGCGCCGTTCATCGCCCACCAGGTGCGCAGCAGGGCGGCCGGGTCGTACAGGTCGACGGTGGAGGCCTCGTTGGGGTACAGCTCGCCGGACAGCCAGGGCCGGTAGTCCTCGTCCGCGTCGCTGTGCAGCGGGCTGAGCAGCAGCGGCCACAGTCCGCTCTGCGGGTGGGCGCGGTGCAGCCGCGCCCAGAGGCCGGCGGGGGTGGGGCCGTCGCTGACCCACAGCAGTGGCTGCTGCCCGTCGTCGTCCCCGCCGGCCAGGCGGCCGGGCGGGAGGGGGAAGGGCAGGTCGGCGAGGGCGGTGGCGAGGTCCGGGGGCTGCGTCATGGGGCCCACCGTAGGAGCCGGCACTGACACAGCCGGCCCTGGCAGCCGGCATGACAGGGGCCCCGACGAGGGATCCGGCCGGGCGCCGGTCAGGCCCAGGGCAGCTGCGAGCGCGTGCGCCAGTACGCCTGCGCCGGCTCGGCCATGGCGTCGAGGGCGGCGAGGTCCTGCGGGTCAGGGTGGACCCGGGCCGCCGTCAGGTTGGAGGCGAGCTGGTCGAGGGTGGCGGCGCCGGACAGGACGATGTCGGCCCAGGGCTGGGCGGCCGCGGCGGCCAGGGCGAGGGCGTCGGGGCCGGTGCCGGTGCGGGCGGCGAGGGCGCGCAGGGCGGCGGTGTCCGGGCCGGTGGCGTTGCGGCCGGCCAGGCGGCCGTTGGCCATGCCTTCCTTGACCACGACGAGCCAACCGGCGGCGTGGGCCTCGGCGAGGGCGGGGGCGGCGGAGGTCTCCAGCAGGTTCCAGGTGGCCTGGACGGCGGTGAACAGGGGCCGGCCGTCCACGGTGACGGCGAGGGCTTCGCGGATGGTGTCGCCCTGGGCGGGGCCGCTGGTGGACAGGCCCACCCGGACGCCCTCGGCGGCGAGGGCGGCGAGGCGTTCGTGCAGGGCGGGGTCGGTGAGGGCGGGGCTGCCGGGGACGACGGAGTGCACGAGGTAGACGTCCAGGTGCTCGCCGAGCAGGGCGCGGGTCTCGCGGATCTGCCGGTCGAACACCGCCGTCGAGTGCTCCTTGACCTCGTGCGCGCCGACCCCGGTGGTCTGCCAGTCCGCCGTGTAGGTGTAGCCCCACTTGCTGCCGACCGTCACCTCGGCGGCGGCCTCGGGGTGTTCGGTGAGCCACTGGGCGAGGAACTCCTCGGCGCGCCCGTAGGAGCGGGCGGTGTCGAGGTAGCGCACCCCGGCGGCGTAGGCGGCGTCCAGCAGGTCGTGGGTGCGTCGGCGCAGGGCGTCGACGGTGCGTTCGGCGGGCAGGTCCGTGTCGCGCCCGAGGGTGATGTAGCCGGGCCGGCCGACGGCGGCGGTGCCCAGTCCCAGCCGCGCGGGCTGCGGGCGGGCGGGCGCTGCGGTGGGGTCGGCGGGGTCGGTCGGCATGGTGCGGTCTCCTCGGGCGCGACGGTTCTCACCTGGGACTTTAACCGGGCGCCGTCAGTTCGCGGCGAGGGTGGCCCGGATCCAGGGGGCGTAGGCGGGCACGTCGCTGTACAGGCCGGGGCCGGCGGCGCACGGCACGCCGGGGGCGCCGGGGCCGGAGGTGGCGCCGACGAGTTCCCAGCGTCCGCCGCGTCCGCGCTGGACCTGCGGGCCGCCGGAGTCGCCGAAGCAGGCCATGGCCTGCGGGATCCGGCTGAGTGTGCACAGCCGGGTGGGGCCGGCCCAGCCGGGGGCGCAGTCGGCCTCGGCGCCGATCCGGGTGGGCAGTTCCTGGAGGCGGTCGGGGAAGACCATCTGCCGCAGGTCGGGGGTGTCGACGACGGTGCCGAAGCCGAGCAACCGGGTGGGGGTGCCGGCCGGGCCGCGGCGGTCGGCGATGCGGACGGGCTGCTGGGCGACCGGGCGGTCCAGCCGGATCAGGGCGAGGTCGTCGTGGTTGGGCCGGGTGCCGTCGCCGAAGCCGAAGTCGGGGTGGACCACGACCCGGTCGATGGCGCGGACGGTGCCGCCGGTGGTGCGGTGGGCGCTGCCGACGCGCACGGTGCCCTTGAGCTGGACGCCGCCCGTGACGCAGTGGGCGGCGGTCAGCACCCACTGCGGGTCGATCAGCGAGGCGCCGCAGGTGCCGTCGGCGAGTTGTTCGGCGCTCAGCGGGACGGTGGCCATGAAGGGGTAGCGCTCGGTGGCGTCGTGGCCGTTCACGATGGCCGAGGCGCTGCCGGTCATGACGGTGGCGCCGAGGGCGCCGGCCAGGGCGGTGACGGCGGCGGTGCGGGCGACGCGGCCGCGGGCCGGCCGTCCCGCGGTCGTACGGCCGGTGGTCTCGCCGGTGGTCGTGCTGCCGGTCGTGCGGGTGGCCTTGCTGCCGGACTCGCGGGTGGCCTTGCGGAACTTCACTGGTGACGGCCTTTCGGGTCGTTCGGTGCGGATACGACCAGTCAATCCGGGGGCGGCCCGCCGGGACATCCGGCCAGCGGGCCGCCCTGACCTGGGGGTATCCCCCGCACCCGGCGGCGGGCTACCAGGTGCCCCGCACGGTCTCCCCCGGCACGGTCTCCCCCGGCCGGACGGCGGGCATGGCCTGCCCCGGCCGCGACCCGGGTACGGCGGCGTGTCCGGGGACGGTGACGCGGTCGTTCCCGGGCAGGCCCGGGGACGAGGTCCGCACCGACTGGACCGGGGCGGCGATCGGCGCCCCGGCCGGACGGGCGGCCCGCACCGGCGCGGGGGCCGGGGCGACGGCCTGGTCCAGGCGCAGCACGAAGTTGACGTAGTCCATCGGCTTGCCCGGCCAGTGGCAGTCGTTGCTGGTGAGCAACTGGCTGCGGACGCCGTCGCGTTCGGTGAGCGGCCCGGGGGTGGTGCGCAGGTTCGGCTGCCAGCTGCGCCCCCACAGGTGGTGTTCCAGGGAGAGGGTCCAGCTCTCCTCGTCCATCTCCAGCGTCGCGCCGACCCGTCCGGGCAGCATCCGCAGGCCGTAGGCGCCGCGTACGACCGCCCGCTGGTCGAAGTCGGCGCTGCGGCCGACCACCGTGATCCGCCATGCGCCGTGAAATCTGAGCATGTCCGCCTCCTGACGCCGCGGCGCCCCCTCCGTCCGACGGCGCCCCGCCCACGTCTACGGCCCCGGACGGCCCGCGGGCTCAACGGGCCCCTGTGCGTCGCGCGCCACGTTCGGGGAGCCGGGGGGACGGCCGTCCCCTGCCGTCCCCGCCCGGGGCGGTGCGAGGATGCGGGGCATGTACCAGTACCTGACGGTCCGCTCGGACGAGCGCCACGGCGGGAGCGTGCGGGCCGGCGCGCTGGTGGCGTACCTGGACTCGGTGCCCGGCCTCCGGCGGACCGACGCCGCGTCCTACCGGGCCCGCGAGGACCGTCCCTGGCTGGATGTGACCCTCGCCGCGTGCGGCGGCACCGGCGGGTACGCCGTCTTCGCGGGCCGGGTGCCGGAGCGGGTCGACGTGGTGGAGCTGGTCTGGTCCTCGGCCGACGGTGCGCCGGCCCACGCCGCCGCGCGGGCCGTGGCGGCGGGGATCGCCGACCTGCTCGGCTGGGAGGTGGTCGACCCCGACAGCGACGAGGTCCTGTACGTGGGGTCGGCCGTCGCCGGAGCGGCGGAGGAGTCCGGCGGCCCGCTCCCCCGCTGACGTCGGCGGGGTGCGGCGCGGGAGGTCGGCGGGGTCGACTTCCCGCGCCGCACCCCGACCCCGCGCCGGCCGGCCAGCTCCCGCCCGGCGCCCGGTCAGCGCCGGACGGCGGCCAGGGAGCGCAGCTGGACGTGGACGGTGGCGGGTTCGGTGCCGGTGAGGGCGGCGACCTCGGCGGCGGACAGGTCGAGGACCAGGTGCAGCAGCAGGACGTCCTGCTGGGTGGCGGTGAGGTGGGCGACCGGCCCGAACGGCCGCGGGCCGGCCAGGGCGCGGACGCGCCGGCGTACCGCCTGCCAGGCGCAGGCGACCGGGCTGGCGGTGGCCAGGGCGTCGAGCCAGTGCCCGCCGAGTTCCTCGAAGGCGTCGCGGACGGCGAGCGGCGCGTCGGCGGCGGGCAGGAGCAGGGCGGCGTAGTCCAGGTAGTGGCGCAGGTGGAGGTCGTGCAGCGCCCACAGGCCCAGGGCGGGTCCGGGGGCGGCCGGTCGGCGTGGTGGTGTCGGCATGGTGGTGTCCCGGGGTGGCGCGGGTGGGTGCTGGTCCGCGGCCGGGGCGCGGGTGGCGCGCCCCGGCCGCGGACCCGGTCACACGGGCACCGGCGGGTTGCCGTCGGTGCCCTGGTAGCCGGGGCCCTCGTCCCGTTCGGCGGCCAGGCTGTTGCGCAGGGTCACCCAGAGCCGGAACAGGATGTCCGTCGAGGTGCCGGCGCTGGAGGACTGCATGGCCCGGGCGAACTCGCTCTGGAAGGTGCGCGAGTTGACCGGTACGGGGTTGCGGGTGTTGTTCGTCCGGTCCCAGGCCGCCGCCCACTGGGCGCGGCGGGCCTCTCTGACCCCGCAGACCTCCATGTAGGCGAGGAAGACGGGTTTGCGCAGCGGGGCCTCGCCCTTGAGGACCAGGGCGAGGGTGCTGGAGGGCAGGCGTCTGCCCCGGTCGCGGGCCCGGCGGTCCAGTTCCCGCAGGGACGGCCAGTCGGCCTTGCGGCGCATCTCGTGCATCGCCAGGCGCAAGTCGGCGAAGGAGTCGACCTGTTGGGGGTCGACCCGTCGGGGCGGGCGCAGCCGTCGGGCCCCCGAGGGGCTGGGGACGTGGTTCCAGTAGTTGGCCTGGACCCACTTGCGCCGGGCGGTCTTGAGGTCGCCGCCGCATTCGCGGGTGACGGCTTCGACGACCCTCCAGCTCGGTACGGAGCAGCCGGCGGCGGCGCGTTGCAGGGTGGTGGGGTGGTAGTTGGTCAGGATGGCGAGCTGACGGTAGGTCAGCCCGGCGTGGTCGCGCTGTTCGCGCAGCCACAGGGCGAGTCGTCCCAGCGCCGTGCCGGGCGCCTCGACCGGGTTCTCCTGGCGTCCCATCGCGGGCGGTCGCTCTTCCTAGGCCCGCCCCCGTCGGATCCTGAGGGCCAACAGGCAGCCGCCCGTGGCGAGTTCGAGTGCGGCTCCGGCCGACATGCCGGTCGCCACCAGGGCGGCGGCCAGGGCGACCGTCAGGACGACCACGACGACGACCACGGCCGTCTCGCCGACCGCGAGCGGCCCGGGCGTGAGGGGCCCGGCCGTCAGCGCGCCGGGCGTGAGCGGTCCGGGCACGGGACGCCCGGACGGGCGCGACCCGGTCGGGCGCGGCGGGACCGGGTCGGGGGCCGCGCAGTGGATGCGGGCGCGGGCACGCTTGTTTCGCTTCCTCGTCATCGAGGAACCTCCTATATCACTGTCCACTCCAACAGACGGGCAGTTGTGCGGTTGGCGTCGCACTGTGTGCCCGGTGGCATCACACTCTGTCAGGCGTATGGGTGAATCCCAATCGGTTCGGTGAACATCGTGCGGATTGATGCGCCGAAGTCCCGGTCTCCGCCCGCAATCTTGCAAAAGCCTTAGCAGGAAAGCCCAGTTCAGCGAAGGGAAACCGCCTTTTGATGCGGCTTTGTGCAGCACGCCCTTGTAAGCCGTCCTGGCTGGATGTGACGATTTGAAGCGGCGTCACCCGGACCCACGGGTCCGGAACCCGGGGGCGCTGTTCACTCCAACAATCTCGGGAACATCGGCAGCGGGCCGTGTTGGCGCATGGGCCCGTCCGAACAGCAGAGACCGCCCGGCCCCAGCGGCCCGAGCGGTCTCTCTGCGTTCGGCGGGCGTGCGAAATCCCGCAGGACCGGCCCGACCCCGGCGGCCGGGGCGGCCCCTGCACTCACTCCCACCCGGCCAGCAGCTCTTCGAAGCGGGCGGCGGCCGCCGCCGGGTCCGGCGTTTCGAGGACCAGGACCTGCTCGTTCGTGCCCATCTCGCCGGACCAGACGAAGTAGTCGCCGGACGGGCCCATCGCGATGCACGCCGGGGCGGTCCTGGCCCCGGGCTCCCAGCAGCGCGCACTGCTGCTCAGGTGCAGGGAGGCGTGGCTGGTGAACGGGTGCAGCCGTCGCAGCGTGGTGGCGTGGACGGCGGCGGTCAGCACGGAGAGATTGGGGGGCGGCCAGGTGTGGTCGTTGTCGACGCTCTCGTCGAAGCTCCGGGCGCCCTCGATCTGCCAGTCCCAGGACTGCTGTAGCTCGTTGTCCACCCGATCATCTTCCCTTGGCCGGGACGGTTCGGGAAGGCCCGCCGGCCCGGCCGCCGCTGGCCTGGACGGTGTGGCGGGCGGCGGGTCGTGCCCCGGAAGCGGTGCAGGATGGGGGCCGACCGCCCGTGCCGATCGGAAGAAGCTCTCGTGGTCGACCCCGCACTCAAGGCCGCTCTGCGCCGCCAACGTGCCCCCCACCCCAGACGGCAAAGCTCACCGCCACCCACCAACTCCACCTTGCCCCGCCCCGCGAGCACGACTCCCCACCCGAACCCGCCGAGAGCACCAACCCCCAACTCCCCCACCCCAGAAGGCAAGGGCACTCCACGGCGGCCTGGACCGCGCTGCGCAGGAAGTCGGCGGAGCCGACTTCCTGCGCAGCGCTCGGGGTTCAGGTGTGTTTCGCCGCGTGGGTGCGGCAGCGGGTGAGGGCGTACTTGATGCGGGTGTCGGGGCTGGGGGTGGTGGCGAGGAGTTCGCCGGCGGAGACGAGCGCGGTCCAGTAGGCGGCGGGGTCTCCGGTGCGGGGCATGGGCTGGGCGGCGACGAGGGAGAGGTAGGCGGCGGTGAGGTTGCCGGTGGTGAACCAGCGGTCCAGGCCGTGCCGGTGACCGGGCCGGATGCCGCCCATGGCGTCGACGGCGGTCAGGAACTGGGCGACGACCGCGAGTTCGGTGGGCGTGAGGTCCTTGGGCACGTCGAACACACCGAGCGCTTCGAGGAGTTCACCGGTGTCCGTCTCGGAGTTCGGGCGGGGATCGGCCAGCAACGCGTCATGGCAGTCGGCCAGACGACGGGCCGCATCGGCAAGCGGGACGCCCAGGGCCAGACAGACGGCGCGGGCGGACGGCAGCGGACGGCGACTGCGACGCGCGAGCAAGGCATAGGCGGCGGCAGGGGTGTGGCCCCGAGCCAGGGCATGCCGGGCGAGCGCGGTCAAGGAAGGCTGCTGCATGGGGAATCGATCTCTCAAGCGGCGGTGGGGTAGGAGGGTGCGACGAGGGCCCAGACGAACTTGCCGATCCCACCGGAACGGGGGCAGCAGCCCCAGCGCTCCGCCAGGGCATCGACCAGGAACATCCCGCGCCCACACTCGTCATCAGGAGCGGAGGACCGCACCGAGGGCCGCCCCGACCCGGCATCGTGCACCTCGATCCGCAACCGGTCACGGACCAGCGAGAAGCGCACCTCGATGAGCCGGTCGTCGGGAGCGTCACCGTGCCGGACGGCATTGGCGAAGAGTTCGCCGAGCAGCAGTTCGGCGGTGTCGCGGTACCGCTCCCCGGAGGGCAGTCCGGCGAGGTAGGCGCGCAGCAGCGTGCGGGCCAACGGCGTGCAGTCCGTACGGGAGTCCAGCCGGGCCGCGAACATACGGGGGCGGCAGCAGGTCTTGAGCATGGCAGTGAACCTCAAGGAAGGATTGTTTGCGAAGGGAGCGCGCCATGCCCGCCTGGTCCAATGTCATCCAGCGCCCAGGCCGTGTGACTTGGGGCACCACAAGAAGGACCCGCCTGCGGTTCGGGTGACGTTCTCCCGCCCGCCGCCGACACCCTCCAGGTGCCGTCGGTAGCAGCCCCTCGGGACTCCGCATCCAGACATGGACGCCTCCAAAGGGTTGCGCTGTGCTTTCGGAAAATCACCGGGCGTAGCCATAGTGACGCGATGCCCACTACGATTGCCAGCGTCTTACCCTTGACAGCAATGTCGTGTGAAGGAGCTGAAGGATCATGACTGAAGCCGGTGTTGACGCCCAGGCATCACCACAGGCTCGCTTCGGCCAGGAACTTCGCAGGTCACGACGCGCAAGGCGTTGGTCACAGACCGAGGCCGCCAGGCACCTGGGGTACTCGGGTGCGCACATCTCATATGTCGAGAACGGGAAGCGCTCCCCAACACGACCCTTGGCTGTTAAGGCCGATGAAGTGTTCGGATCAGGCCAACGCTTCTACGAGTTGTGGCGGCGATTCAGCCGGGCCGCGCTCCTCGAGGGATTCGCCGAGTTCGCTGACGCCGAGGCCCGGTGCCGACGGCTGCGAACAGTCGGCCTGATCATCGTTCCCGGCCTCTTGCAGACCCCCGCGTACGCAAGGGCGCTTGCACAAGCAGCTGTGAGACGGGGTGCGATCACCCAACACGAAGCCGATGAGCGCACCGACTATCTGGCCCTGCGCCAGGAGATCCTTAGGCAGAAGAACCCTCCGGCGCTTCACGTGGTGCTTGAGGAGGGAGTCTTGCTGCGCCCCGTCGGTGGCCCTCAGGTCATGGCCGAGCAGCTGCGGCACCTCGAAGACTTGTCCTGGCGTCCGAACATCACGATCCAGATCGCCCCGTTCACCATGGGAGAGAACCTCTCCTTTACACTGCCGGTGGTTCTGTTGACCCTCCCGGACCACACAGTCGTCGGGTACGCGGAATCGACAGCGCGAGGCCATCTTGAGCGGTCACGCGCAACGGTTGCGGGATGGGAAAGTGACTACGATCAGCTTCTGGTGGAGGCGCTGCCGAAGGCCGCATCCCAGGAGAAGATCCGCAAGGCCCGAAAGGAATTACGATCATGACCGACCGTACAGACCTGTCCAGCGCCTCCTGGATCAAGTCCTCGTACTCCAACAACGGCGGCGACTGCGTCGAGGTCACTGCCGACATCCCAGGCCTGACTCCCGTCCGCGACTCCAAGGACCCGCAGGGCCCCGCCCTGCTCTTCCCGGCCAAGGCCTGGCTGTCGTTCGTCACCGCCGTCCGCTCCGGCGAGTTCGGCGACGTCTGACGCACCGTACGCCCTGCCCGAGACCCCACCGCCCGCAGAGGGGCAGTGGGGTTCTCCTGCTGCTACTTTCGGGCTTTGAGGCACCGGATGGGTCCGGCCGCCGTCGTGCGGGCCGGTTCCGGCCGGCCTCGCAACCGGTGTGGAGGTCCCGACAGTGGAGGTGGCAGACCGTGCCCAGGCGTGACTACCAGGACGACCCGAACGCCCCCGAGGCGAACTCGCTCGTCCCGGCCGCGTCCGTCATCGTGGTCGACCGTGCGGGCCGCGTCCTGCTCCAGCGCCGTACCGACAACGGGATGTGGGCCCTGCCCGGCGGCAGGATGGACATCGGCGAATCCATCGCCGGATGCGGCATCCGCGAGACCCGCGAGGAGACCGGCATCGACATCGAGATCACCGGAATCGTCGGCACCTACACCGACCCCCGCCACGTCTTCGCCTACGACGACGGCGAAGTCCGCCAGGAATTCTCCGTCTGCCTCCTCGCACGACCCGTCGGCGGGACACTGCGGGCCTCCGACGAATCCCACGAAGTCGCCTGGTTCACCCCGACCGAATCGGACCACCTGCCCATGGTGCCCAGCATCCGCAAACGACTCACCGACTGGCGCTCCGGAACGATCCCCGCCGTACGCTGACACCGCATCAACGGAACCCTGCCCCGCCACCGCATGCCCCTGTTCGGCGTCCACCACACCGCGTGGGAAGTCGGCGGGACCGACTTCCCGCGCGCGGACTCAGGCCGTTTGCGCACCCGATGACGTTGCCGACCGCCCCGAGCGGGGCATGACGCTGCAAGGGAGGCTATCCATGGAATGGAAGGTGTTCGGGCGTCGGCAGGCGTACGGGAGCCCGTGGGTCGAGCTCTGGCTCGACGATGTCGAGATCCCCGGCACCGGCCGGATCGACCATCACGTCGTCCGCTACCCGCGCGCCTCGACCACCGCCGTCGTCACCGACGAGGCCGGCGACTTCCTCCTCCTCTACCGGCACCGGTTCATCACCGGCCGCTGGGGCTGGGAGGTACCGGCCGGATGGGCCGAGCCCGGCGAGGACCCGGCGGCGGCCATCGCCCGCGAGGTCGAGGAGGAGACCGGCTGGCGTCCCGGCCGGGTCGAGCCGTTGACCGAGTACGACGCCATGGCCGGCATCAGCGACGCCCACTTCCGCGCCTACCACGTCACCGGCTGCACCCGGACCGGCGAACCCGAGGACGTGTCCGAGGCGACCCGCGTGGAATGGGTACCGGAACCGAAGTAGTCCGGCGGCTGACCAACGGCGAGGTCGCGGACGGACCGTCGCACACCGCCCTGTCCTACTACCTCGGCCCGCACCGACTCACGCGACGCCCCTGACCGGAGGAACCGGCATCGCGATCGAGGCCGAACTCAAAGCAGTCGTCCGCGACCCCGAAGACGTCCGAAGTCGGTGGAGCCGACTTCCTGCGCGCGGACTCAGGCCGCTGCCCGCCCGCTGACGTTGCCGACCACCCCGAGGAGAATCAGAAGCGGGGCTTCCTCGAACACGATCCGGGAACACCGGCCACGCGGGCAGGTACGTACGACCACCTCCAGGTCGAGGCGATGTCCCGGGCAGTGAGCATCGAGTTCGTTCGAGACGTACGGAAGGACTTCGGCCATGGATGATCTGCCCAGCGCCACGTGGCGCAAGAGCTCCTACAGCAATGGGCAAGGCGGGTGTGTCGAGGTCGATGACTCGCGCCCCGGAACGGTGCGCGACTCCAAGGACCCTCAGGGCCCCGCGCTCGTCTTCCCGGCAGGCACATGGCAGTCGTTCGTGACGGCCGTCCGCTCCGGGGAGTTCGGCGACGTCTGACGCACCATGCTCACTGCCCGAGACCCCACTGCCCACAGACGGGCAGTGGGGGTCTCCTGCCACCTGTTTCGGGCATCGAGGCGGCGGATGGGCTCGGCCGTCGTCATGCGGGCCGTACCGATAGCGGGATGTGGGCCCTGCCCGGCGGCAGAATGGGCATCGGCGAATCACTCGCCGGTCAGGGTTCGAACACACCCGGTCCATCGCGATCACCACCGTCCGCCTCGCCAGGGCCCAGCTCGGCCAGGGCGATCCGGAGCCCGCAGTCGCCACGGCGATGTCCGTCCCGGCCGAGGTCTCCGCTCACCCCCGCATCAAGCGGATGCCGGCGGCCTTCAGTAGCAACCTGCATGAGCGGGCGCCCGGCAGCACATCGGACCGGACCTGGACCACGTACACCCACGACCTCTGGAGAGCCACCGCGTGACCGTCGAACTACGCCACCACACCGCCCTGGCCCCCGAAGCCCGCCGCGACCTGCTCGACGTGTACGCCGACGTGCGCGCCCCGCTCCTGCACCTGCCGAACTACCGCGCCGACGTGTTCGCCGAGCGCCTCGACCGGCACGCCGCCGAACCCGGCTTCGCACTCGTCCTCGGCTACGACGGCGACCTGCCCATCGGCTACGCCTACGGCAACACCGTCACGGCCGACGACCGGTACTGGAAGCGCATGACCGACCCGCTCCCCGACGGATTCACCGACACCCCGGTCCTGGTCATCAAGGAGATCGGCGTCCGCACCCCGTGGCGCGGGACCGGAGCCGCCCGCCGCATCCACGACGCGCTGCTGACCGGCCGCACCGAGGACCGCGTCTCGCTGATGGTGAACCCGCTCGCCGGGGACGGAAAGGTCCAGCACCTCTACGAGACCTGGGACTACCAGGCATTCAACGCCCAACAGCCCACACCCGACTCGCCCCGGCTGACCGCGATGATCCGCCCGACCCGCTGAACCGCGCTCCCCTCCGGGTTCTCCCCTCCACGGTGGCACCGCGCGGGCACCGGGCGGGGGGGACCTGCTCACCCCTCACGCGCGGCTCGCCCCCCAGCCGGGTCGGCCACATCATGCGCAGGAAGTCGGCGACACCGACTTCCTGCGCGTGAACCCCGGCCGTTGCCCGCCCGATGACGGTGCCGACCACCCGAGCAGGACCATGGTTGGCCACGAGGAGACTCAGAAACGGGCTGATCCGGGAACACTGGCCGCATGAGCAGGTACGTACCGAGCAACAGCGCCGGGAAGTCCCGGCCGACGCCGCTCCACTCGGTGTCCGTCGCGGGAGTGGTGGTGCGCGGGGACGGCCGGGCGCTGGCGATCCGCCGGGCCGACAACGGGACCTGGGAGCCGCCGGGCGGGGTGCTGGAGGTCGCGGAGTCCGTCGAGGACGGCGTGCGTCGCGAGGTCTACGAGGAGACCGGGGTCAAGGCCCGCGTGGAGCGGCTGACCGGCGTCTACAAGAACGTGAGCCGGGGGATCGTCGCCCTCGTCTTCCGCTGCCGGCCGGAGGGCGGGGCGGGGCGGCTCTCGGACGAGTCGGTCGAAGTCGCCTGGCTCACCCCCGCCGAGGTCTCCGAACACATGGCCGAGGTCTATGCCGTACGGGTCCTGGACGCGCTTCGGGACGAGACCGCACCGAGTATCAGGACCCATGACGGTCGACACCTGCTGTGACAAGGCGGAGCCCCCGGCAGCGGAGGGGCGGGCACCGTCATACCCGGGTACTACGGGGGGACTTGGCACCCCGGTACGACGGATTGCGCCCCGCCTCGCCCGTAGCGTCACCCCTGTCGACACCGAGCACGGAACGGACGAGGGGGAACAGCGATGGGCAGGCGAGGACGGGCCGTGGCGGCGGTGCTGCTGGCCGCGACGGCGGTGCTGGGCGCGGTCGGCGGGCCGGGGGCGGGGGCGGCGGTGGCGGCGCCGGGTGAGGGCGCCGGGCAGCGGGCCAGGGCCTGGCTGCCGCAGCCCACCGGGCCGTACCCGGTCGGTACGACGTCCCTTCAGCTCACGGACGACCGCCGGGACGACCCCTGGCAGCCCGGGCAGCACCGCAGGCTGATGATCAGCTTCTGGTACCCGACCACCCGGCCCGCCACCGGCGGCGACCGCGCGCCATACATGGTCCCCGCCGCCGGCGACCACTTCGGCAGTGCCGGGAGCGCCGGCCAGACCGACCACGGCTTCGAGCCCGGCCGCACCGACTGGGCGGGCGTCCGCACCCACGCCCGCGCCGACGCGCCCGCCCTCCCCGGCGGCAAACGGCCCGTCGTGCTGTACTCGGCGGGCTTCGGCGACCCCCGCACCTGGGGCACCGGCCTGGTGGAGGACCTCGCCTCGCGCGGCTACACCGTCGTCACCGTCGACCACACCTACGACGCCTCCGAGGTCGCCTTCCCCGACGGGGGCCTCGCCTCCTCCGTCCTTCCCGAGCAGTTCTCCCGGCCCGGCCTCGACGTCGGCGCCCTCCTGCGCAAGATCCTCCAGGCCCGGGTCGACGACACCCGCTTCGTCCTGGACCGGCTCGCCGGACTGGGCGACGACAGGCAGCTGCCGGCGGGCCTCGCCGCCTCCCTGGACCTCGACCGGATCGGCATGGTCGGCCACTCCGGGGGCGGCTCCACGGCCCTCCAGGCCATGCACGACGACCCGCGGATCGCCGCCGGGATCAACATGGACGGCCAGCTGCACTTCCCCGGCCCCGACGGCACCGGCGTCTTCCTGACCGGCGTCGCCCAGGACGGCCTGGACCGGCCGTTCCTGCTGATGGGCACCGGCAGCGAGGACTCCGGCAGCTACCACGGGCAGCCCGGCTGGGACGCCCTGTGGCAGCACAGTGCCGGCTGGCACGCCGACGTCACCCTCACCGGCTCCCGCCACGGCTCCTACACCGACGCCCAGTCCCTGCTGCCCCAGCTCGCCCGCCAGGGCGCGATCAGCGGGGAGAAGCTGACCGAGGACGTCGGCGGCGTCCGCCCGGACCGGGCGGTGCGGGCCACCCGCTCGTACGTCGCCTCGTTCTTCGACCGCTGGCTGCGCGGCCATGACGACCACCTCCTGGACGGGCCCTCGCCGCGCTTCCCCGAGATGGTCTACGAGCGGTAGGACCGCCGGAGCGGGCCCGGCCTCCCTGGTCCCCCGGACCGCCCTGCGCGGGAAGTCGGCCGGACCGACTTCCCGCGCACGAACCCGGCCGCAGTACCGCTCGTTCCCGAAGCCGCCGCCCGGAGCTCAGTCCTGGCTGCGGGCCAGCAGGGCGGCCGAGTCCGGGTCGCCGACGAAGGTCGCCACCGCTCCCTTGACCACGGTCAGCGCGGCCGGCAGGGCGGCCACCGCCGCCGCCTTGAGCGCGCCGAGCGACGCCAGGTCGAACCTGTCGGCCAGCAGCAGCCCGAGGAACGCCACGGCGTAGGTGGCGACGGTGCGCTCGACCAGGTCGATGATGAACTTCCGCATGGTCAGGACTCCTTCGGGGTGGGGGTGACGGGTGCACGGTCGCGGGCGCCCGGGTGCGGGGCGGCCGTCCGGGGTCGAAGGGCATGCGTGGTCGAAGGGCTTGCTTGGTCGAAGGGCTTGCGTGGTCGGGGAGTTGCCGTCCTGGTGTACACGTTCTCGGCGCCGGATCCGACGACGTTCCCCGCCTCGCTGACCGCGATGGCCGCGACGGCCGCCGGGCCCGGCGCGGGGGCGCACGGCCGACCGTCTACTCTTGCGCGGTGACCGAGGCATTGATGAACCGCTACCGAAGCGCCGTGCAACCGCTGTTGGAGCCGGGCGAGCACCTGCTGGACGTGGCGACGGCGGTCCCGGTGTCCGGGGCGCGCGGGAGCGGGGGCACGCCGGGGGCGCTGATCGGCGCCAGGCTGGCGCGGATCGGCTCCGTTTCGGGCGGGTCGGGCAGCATCGCGCAGGGCTTCGCGGCCACGGCGGGCAGGTCGGGGGCCGGACAGCTGGCCGTCACCGACCGCCGGGCCCTGTTCCTGCACTCGGTGGACGTCCGCAAGCCGGGCCGGATGATGTGGCACGCCCCCCGGCACCTGGTCCTGCGGGTCGAGCGGCGCCCGAGGCTGCAGGCGATGGCGAGGTTCCGGCTGCACTTCGCGGACGGCTCGGCGGTGGCACTGCTCACCATGCGGCGCCGCACCGTCGAGGCCCTGGCCGACCACCTCGGACGCTGAGCCCCGGCCCACCGGCCGACGCGTGCGGACGCGGGGGCACCGGGCGCGGGGGCGCCGGGTGCGGGGGCGCCGGGTACGGGCGGACGCGGCGAGGCCGTCGGCGGTGGCGCCCGCCTCCGGTCAGCCCCGGGGCTCCCGCAGGGCGGCGTCGCCGGCGGCGGGCTCCCAGGTGAGCGGGGAGTAGCCGGGCACCCACAGGCAGGCGCGGCCGTCGGCGGGGAGCCGGCGGCCGCGCGGTTCAGCCGCTCAGCTCTGGGGGCGACGGCCGTGGTTGGCTCTGTGCTTGGCCCGGGCCCTCTTCTTGCGGCGGCGCTTCGACGACATGGCCACTCCTCTCGCTACCGGACTCCCCCGGCCTTCCACCGTTCCACACCCGGCCCGCCCCGGCCCGTCGAGCGGGCCCGCGAGCGGCCGGGGGCCGGGGCCCGGCGCCGTACGCCCGGGCCCGGCGCCGTACGCCCGGGCCTCAGGCGCGGTCCGCCAGGGCGGCGCGCCAGGCGGGGCTGTCGACGTAGTGGTTGTCGAAGCGCTCGGACGAGGCGGCGATCGCCGCCGGCGGGGTCTCGCCGCGCATGACGCTGCCCAGCAGGCGCAGGTAGTCGAAGCGCTCCATGCCGGGGGTGAACACGAACAGGACGTCGGCCTCGGAGCCCGGCGCGGCGGCGAAGGCGTGCGGGGTGTGCGGGGGCACGGCCAGGAAGTCGCCCGCGCCCAGGACGGTGACCTCCTCGCCGACCAGCACCTCCAGCGAGCCGCTGATCACGAAGAACAGTTCCCAGGCCCGGGTGTGGAAGTGCGAGGGGGCTCCGGCGGCGCCCGCGGAGAAGGCGGAGCGGTAGACGGTGAAGCCGCCCGCCCCGGCGTCCGTCTCGGCGAGCAGGGTCATGGTGGCGCTCGGGTCGGCGCAGGTCTCGGCCTCGGCGCGGCGGGCCAGCACGGGGACGGGGGCCAGGACGGGGGCGGTGGCGGTGGACTCGGTGTTCTTCGTCGTCGTCATGTGACCAGGCTATGGGCGGAAAGACCCATGGGACTGAGCCAATCAGCTCCCGTTTTCATGGGTCAATTCTGCCCGGTGGACCGGTCCCCCGCCCGCCCCGTGTCCTGTCAGTCGGGGAGGTCCCGCCGGCCGGCCCGGAGCCCCGGCCCCGCACCCGGTGGTTCGCCAACGCCCTTCTAGGGTGGGCGACATGAAGACCGCATCGGTGCTCACCGCCGCCCTCGCCCTGTCCGCGGCCGTCCTCACCCCTGCCGCCGCGACGCCCACCGCCGGGGCCGCGCCCGCCGCCCCGACAGCCGCCTCCGCAACCGCCGCCGACCCCGCGTCCGCCGACCCGACCGCCGCCGACCCGCTGGAGCGCTACCGCCGCCAGCCGCTCGCCTGGACCGCCTGCCAGGACCCGCAACTCGCCGCCGCCGGGGCCCGGTGCGCCTCCCTGACCGTCCCGCTGGACTACCGCGAGCCCCGGGGCCGCACCCTCTCCCTCGCCGTCTCCCGGATCGAGGCCGCCGACCCGGCCCGGCGCCGGGGCATCCTGCAGACCAACCCCGGCGGCCCCGGCAGCCGGGGGCTGGCCATGCCCGCCGCGCTGCGGGAACGGCTGGCGCCCGGGTCGGCCGCCGCGTACGACCTCATCGGCATGGACCCGCGCGGGGTCGGCGCGAGCGGCGGCCTCGACTGCGGCCTCACCAGGGGCAGTTGGCTTCGCTCGGTGGACCCGGGACGGGCCGGCTTCGACCGGGCCTGGGCCCTGGCCGAGGCCGACGCCCACGCCTGCCAGGCCAAGTACCCGGACCTGCTGCCCCACCTGACCACCCGCAACACCGCCCGCGACGTCGACCTGCTGCGCGCCGCCCTCGGCGAGACCCGGACCTCCTTCTTCGGGCAGTCCTACGGCGCGCTGCTGGGCGCCGTGTACGCGCAGCTGTACCCGGGCCGCGTCGACCGCCTGGTCCTCGACAGCGCCCCCGACCCGGCCCGCTACGGCATCCGGATGTTCCAGGACATGGGCGGCGCCAACGAGCGCGCCCTGGACGGCTTCGCCGCCTGGGCCGCCCCGCGCGACGCCGCGTACGGCCTGGGCGCGACCCCGGCGGCCGTGCGGACCACCGTCGAGGGCCTGGTCCGCCGCGCGCAGGCGGCGCCGATCGCCGTCGACGGTTTCCTCCTCGACGGCGCCGTGCTGCCGTTCCTGCTCGCCGTCTGCCAGGGCGACGACCGCGACAGCGCCGACTACGCGGACGTGCTGCGCGGCCTCCTGGACGCCGCCGACGGCAAGCCGGTCCAGGCGGGCCCGCTCCTGCACGAGCTGCTGACCACCCTCCTGGCCCCCGACCCGGCGGGCGGCGCCGACCTCGCGGCCGCGATCGGCATCCTGTGCGACGACGTCGCGATGCCGCGCTCGCCGCAGTGGTACCGCGACGCCGTGGAACGCGCCCGCCCCGCCCAGCCGGTGTTCGGCCCGGTCTACAACGGCCCCACCCCGTGCGCCTCCTGGGACCGGGCCCCGCTGGAGCCGCCCGTGGAGGTGCGCACCGCCGTCCCCGCCCTGCAGCTCCAGGCGACCGGCGACACCCACGCCGTCTACCAGGGCGCGCTGGCCCTGCACGCCCGGATGCCCGCCTCCCGCCTGGTCACCGTCCCCGGCCGCGCCCACGGCCTCTACCTGGCCGCCTACAGCACCTGCGCCGACCGGGCCGTCGACACCTACCTGTCGGACGGCACCCTGCCCCCCGCGGACACCACCTGCTGACCCGGCGTCAGGGGCGGCCCCCCGGCACCGCGCCGGGAGGCCGCCCCGCCTTCCCCGCCTTCCCCGCCTTCCCCGCCTTCCCCGCCTTCCCCGCCTTCCCCGTCTGCGCCTTCTCCTGGCCCGGGCCGGCCGCCTCCCGCAGGAACGCCTCGAAGGCCTCCACCGCCGGGGGCACCCGCTGCCCGCGCCGGGTCACGGTGTACACGTGCCGTACGGGGGTGTCGTCCGGGTGCAGCGGGACGAGGGCGATGTCGGGGCGGGCGGCGCGGGCGGCCAGGGACGGGATCAGGGTGGGGCCCAACCCGGCCGCGACCAGGCCGAGTTTGGCGGTCCAGGCGCCGACCGCGTACTCGATCCGGGGCTGGAAGCCGCTGCGCAGGCAGGCCGCGAGGAGGGTGGACTCGGTGGTGCGGCGGGCCGCGATCCAGGGCTCGTCGGCGAGTTCGGCCAGTCGCAGGCGGCGGCGCCTGGCGAGGCGGTGGCCGCGCGGGAGTGCGACCAGTACCGGGTCCTCCAGCAGCAGGCGGAAGTCGAACTGCTCCTTCTCGTCGGCGAATTCGGTATAGGAGGCGACCAGGGCGAGGTCGACGGCCCGTTCGGCGAGCAGGTCCAGCAGGTGCGCCGCCAGCCCTTCGGTGAGGCTGATCGCCACGCCCGGGTGCGCGGCGCGGAAGGCGGCGAGCGCGCCGGGGACGAGGGCGGCGTTGGCGCTGTCGAAGGCGCCGACCCGCAGCTGCCCGGCGGCGAGGCCGGTGAGCGCGGCCAGGTCGCGCCGGGTGGTGTCGAGGCGTTCCAGCATCGCCTCGGCGTGCGGCAGCAGGGCGCTGCCGTGCTCGGTGAGCCGCACCCCACGGGCCAGCCGGTCGAACAAGGGCGTGCCCAACTCTCCTTCCAGGGTGGCGATCTGGCGGGAGATCGCGGACTGGGTGAAGCCCAGTCGCTCCCCGGCGGCGGTGAAGGATCCGAGGTGGGCGACGGTGCGGAAGACGTCCAGCCAAGCCATGTCCATCACGCATGACTACCATGCCGGACATTCGCTTGTCGCCTGGCTCGGGGCTGCCTAGCGTGAGGGCCATGAAGAAGATCGC
The DNA here is from genome assembly GCF_042796115.1 of Kitasatospora sp. NPDC056446. Taxonomy (NCBI): domain Bacteria; kingdom Bacillati; phylum Actinomycetota; class Actinomycetes; order Kitasatosporales; family Streptomycetaceae; genus Kitasatospora; species Kitasatospora sp. NPDC056446. The sequence continues at coordinate 154,064 of NZ_JBHTRF010000007.1, forward strand.
TTTCCTGGGGCTGGGCCGGATGGGCCTGCCGATGGCCCGCCGCCTCGCCGCCGCCGGCTACCCGCTGACCGTCTGGAACCGCTCCCCCGGCCGCGCCGGCGGCCTGACCGAGGCCGCAACCCCCGCGCAGGCCGTACGGGGTGCGGACGTCGTCGTCACCATGCTGTCCGACCCGGCGGCCGTCGCCGAGGTGGCCGGGCGGTTCACGGCGGAGCTGGCGCCGGGCACGCTGTGGATCGACATGTCCTCGATCGGCCCGGCCGCCACCGCCGGGCTGCGCGCCGGACTCCCGGACGGCGTGGCCCTGGTGGACGCCCCGGTGGTCGGCAGCGTCGGCCCGGCGGCGACCGGCGGCCTCACCGTCTTCGCGGGCGGCAAGGACGCGGACCTGGACCGCGCGCAGCCCGTCCTGGAGCACCTGGGCCGGGTGCGGCGCTGCGGCGGCCCGGGTACGGGCGCGGCGCTGAAGGTGGTGGTGATCGGCGCGATCGTGGCCTCGGTGACGGTGGTCGGCGAGGTGCTGGCGGTGGCCGAGGAGTCGGGCCTGCCGCAGGACCTGGTCCGGGAGGTGCTGGCGGCCGGGCCGCTCGCGGGGGTGGTGGCCCGGGCGCACAGCACCGACTCGGACTTCCCGGTCCGTCTGGCCGCCAAGGACCTCGCCCTGGCCGGCGGCGGACGGGTCCTGTCTGCGGCCCGCGAGGACCTGCTGGCGGACCCGTCGATCGCCGAGCAGGACCTGTCGGCGGTGGTCGGCGCCCTGCGGCGGCACTGACGGCGGCGCCCCGCCCGGACCTGAACCGGCGTCGACCGGCGTCAACCGCACGCGCCCGGAATCGCCCGATCGGGGAAGGGTTCGCGGCGCGCGCCCGCCGGGACGTAGCGTCGTCGCGGCACGTGGTGGCGGGCCCTGGGGAGGGGTGGCGGCGGTGCGGGGTGTGCGGGCGGTGGCCGTGGTGGCGGCTGTGCTGGTGCTGGCGGCGGCGGGGTGCGCGGGCACGCCGTCGCAGGGCGGGGCGGCCGCGCCGCCGGGGCGCGGCGACGACCGGCCGACGGCCCTGGTGTACCGGGGTCCGGCGGCCTGCGACGGGTGCGCGGAGGCCGCGGGGGCGATGCTGGAGCACGGCGGCTTCGCGGTGCGCTACGTGGGGCCGCGCGAGCGGGTGCGGTTCGGCCCGGCCGCGCTGGCCGGGGTGGCGCTGTACGTGCAGCCGGGCGGCACCAACGGGCAGGAGGTGGGCACCGCGTGGGGCCTGCTGGGGCGCGAGCCCGGCTTCTCCCCCGAGCTGGTGCGGGCGTACGTGCGCGGCGGCGGGCGGTACCTGGGCCTGTGCATGGGCGGCTACCTGGCCGGCGACCCGGGCTTCGACCTCCTGCCGGGCGACTCCGGGCAGTACATCCGCTCCCGGGGCGCGAGCATCACCGACGAGCGCGACCGGCTGGTGGACGTCGTCTGGCGCGGCCGCCCGCAGCGGATGTACTTCCAGGACGGCCCGTACTTCGACGTCGACGGCCCGGCCGTGGACGTCCTCGCCCGCTACTCCAACGACCGCCCGGCCGCCGTGGTCGCCCCGTACGGCGCGGGACGGGTGGCGGTCAGCGGACCGCACCCGGAGGCCCCGGCGGACTGGTACGACGACTACGGCCTGCCGGACGAGTCGCGGACCGGCCTCGCCCTGGGCCAGGACCTGCTGCACACCCTGATGGCCCCGGCGACGCCCGCGCCCACGGCCACGCCCACCCCCACGGCCACGACGGCCCCGGCGGCCCCCACGGCCGCAACGGCCCCGACGGGCCGTTAGCGGCGCGCCCCGGCCCGGCGGCGGCGCAGGACCAGCACGGCCAGGCCGGCGCCGAGGGCGACGGCCCACAGCGGCCAGGTCGGGAAGCCGCCGCCGCCCGACGAGGCCGGTGCCGAGTGCGAGGGCTCTCCGGGGGCGGGGGCAGCCGAGGCGGGGGCGTCCTGGGCCGGGTTCCCGTTCGGCGTGCCGTCGCTCGGGTCGGCGCCCAGCCTCACGGTGACGATGTCGTTGCGGGGGTTGTGGTCCCAGTCGGTCACCGCGGAGGCGTGGCCGCGCTCGTAGGTGCTCGTCCGGTTCTGCAGGGAGACCTCGGCGGCCGGGCCCTGGGCGGGGTCGTCCAGTTCGAGTGCGAAGTCGAAGGACTGCTCCCCGCCGACCTTGCCCACCCTGGACATGTCGACGCGGCAGGTCCAGCCGCCGCCCAGGACCTGGACGGCGTCGTTCGCCATGTCGTAGCAGCCCGTGGGCGGCACGGGCAGGCGGACGCCGGCGGGCAGCACGACGCGCACGGCCTCGCCCTGGTCGAGTTGGTGGTAGGCGTTGTCGGCCGGGCCGTTGTTGCGCACCCCGACCCGCAGGGTGCCGCTGCGGCCGTCGCCCTGCGGGGTCCACCGGCCGAGGGCCGCGTGGTCCGTGCCGAGCCCGACCGCGAACCTCATCGTGAACGAGTAGTACGGGCCCGCCGGGAGCGTCACGTTCGGCCCGCCCGGATCGGTGACCGGCACCTCGGGCGTGCCGAGGGTCAGCCGGGCGCCCTTGCCGGGCTTGAGGTCGTACTGCTGCCGCATGAGGCCGTCGCCCTCCCGGTTGGCGAGGACCCGGTACTCGACCAGCGGTTCGTACTCGGTACTGCCCGCCTTGAACGGGACCGGGTCCAGCTTGACGGTCTCGCCGGGTGCGATCGGGCTGTCGATCGTGCAGATCATCCCGAGCACGCCGGGTGTCAGGTCGGTACCCGCGCGCGGTTCGCCCTGCTCGCAGTTGCCGAACGAGCCGGCCGGCTTCAGACCCTTGCCGACGGTGATCTCCAGGACCACGCGCTGGGCGGGCTGTTCGCCCTTGTTGGTGATCTCCAGCCCCCGGCCGGCGACGCCGCCGGGCTCGACCGTGACGGGGTCGAACGACGCGACCGGGGTCAGGGCGGGGCCCCCGACGTAGACATCGACGTCGGTGCTGACCTCCTTCACGTCGGTGCCGGTCACCGTGATGTGCAGAACCCCCTTGGCCCCGGCCGCGGCATCCTTGGCCACGGTCAGCCTGGGGAACCCGGCAAGGCCGGCAGTGCCGTTGACCGTCTGCTGTTCGCAGCGGTACACCGTGTCGGCCGCCGGGCAGCCGACGGCCAGGTCGGCGACCCCCGCCAGGTCGCGGGTGTCGTAGGCGACCTCCAGGCCCTGCGGTTGCCCCGGGCCGCTCTTCCGGAGGGACAGGTCCAGGCCGGCCGTTCCCTGGGAGTCCGGGGCCGTGTCGAGCGACACGGCCGAGGGGCCCTCGAAGGAGAGGTCGGTCCCGCCGTCCGCCGCCGCGACGGGCAGCCCGGCGACCCCGGTCAGCGCGAGGGCGAGGGTGAGGGCGGCGGCGGCCCCGAGGGGGCGCACCAGGCGGGTCAGGGCCACTGCTCTCCTTGGGTCGCGGGGCGATCGCCGAACACCCTATCGATCCCGCCGGGCCCCGTCGCCGGGCGGCGAACTGACCGCCCGTCGGGCGTGCTCGGCCCCTGCCGCCACCTGCCCCGGCGCCTCGTCGTGACGATGCCCGTGTCGCGCCCCGGTCGCGGAGTGTTCGGGGACTGCGGGACCGTCCACGAGAGGGACGTGAACGCCGCCCGGAACACAGCCAAGGCCGCAGGACTTGCGGTCTCGGCCTGTGGAGCGCAGACAAGACCGGGACTCGTCCCGGCAGCGCGCGGTGAAGCAGGAACCCACCCGGACGCCGCGTGTTCCACGCGCAGCGTGGAGGGAATCACCGGTGTTCAGGCCGGTTGAGGATGTCAACGCCAGAACTGCCACCAGTGGTGGGGGCGGAAGTAGTGCGGGTACTGCGGGGCGGTCTGCGGGAAGTCCCGCGCCCCGGGAGGCTTCGGGGTGGAGGACTGCGAGGCGGAGGGCTGCGAGCGGAGGAACTGCGGGCGGTAGGGCTGCGCACCGGGGAGCGGTGGCCGGGTCGGCGGCCGCAGCGCCTGGCCTGCGGCGGCCTGCTGCACCCGGCGCTCCTTGGCCTGGTCCGCCGCCGCCTTCGCGATCCTCATGGACTCCTTCAGCGCGCGGGTCATGTCGTCCCGTCGCCGCTGCTGGTCCCGTTCCTCCTGCTGCCGCTGCTGTTCGCGGCGCATCCGCTCCTGCTGTTCGCGGAGTTGCTGCTGCTGTTGTTGCTGGTGGAGCATCTGCTGCTGTTGCTGCCGCAGCCGGTCGGCCCCGAAGTTGCTGTTCATGATCCACCTCGCTCCGGCCGGCCTCGCCGTTCGGGCGGCGGGGCCGGCAGCGCCTGGCCCCTCTTCCGGCATACACCCGATGACGGCTCCCCGGATAGCCCCTTCCCCTGGCCCCTTCCCCGCCCGGGCGGCCCGGTGGTCCCTCGACGGTGACCGGCCGGTCTCACTCCGTCGCTCTCCCGGCCCGAACTGACCGTCAGTCGAACGTGTCCCCGCCTCCGGCTGTGCCGGGGACGGGGACGGGAACGGGAACGGTACGGGGACGGGGACGGGGACGGGGACGGGCGCCGGACGGGCGCCGGACGGGCGCCGGACAGGTCAGTCGTGGGAGAAGGTGATCTTCGGCAGCACCCGGTCCAGCCAGGCCGGGGTGTGCCAGGCGGCGCGGCCGGTCAGGCGCAGCAGGACGGGGAGCAGGACGAGCCGGACCAGGGCCGCGTCGAGCAGGACGGCGGTGCCCAGCACGATGCCCATCTCCTTGGGCGGCAGCGGGCCGGACAGGGCGAAGGTGAAGAAGACGGCGACCATGACGCCGGCGGCGGCGAAGACGACCCGGCCGGAGTGGGCGAGGGCGCCGGTCATGGCGGCGCGGGGGTCGCCGGTGCGTTCGTAGTGCTCCTTGGCGGAGGCGAGGAGGAAGACGGTGTAGTCCATCGCGATGGCGAAGATCATCGCGAAGAAGAACACCGGTGCCCAGCCGTCCAGGAAGCCCTGCGGGGTGAAGCCGAGCAGGCCGGCGCCGTGGCCGTCCTGGAAGACCAGGCGGGCGACGCCGAAGGCGGCTCCGGTGGAGAGCAGGCTGGCGGCGGTGCCGAGGGCGGCGATCAGCGGGGCGCGCAGGGCGCCGAGGAGGAGCAGGAAGCCGAGGGCCATGACCACGCCGATGACCAGCGGGGTCTTCTGGGTGAGCAGGTGTTGCAGGTCGAGGTTCTCGACGGCGGCGCCGCCGACCAGGGTGTCGGCGGGCAGGTCGGCGCGCAGGGCGTGGACGGTGCGGGAGAGGTCGGGGTCGGAGGGGTCGACGGTGGGGACGGCCTGGATCATCGACCAGGCGGAGCCGTCGACGGCGGCCTGGGCGGGCATGGCGGCGGCGATGCCGGGGGTGGCGGCGACCCGGGCGGCGGTCTCGGCGGCGTGGTCGGTGGGGGTGAGGATCTGCAGGGTGCCGGGGGCGCCGGGGCCGAAGGCCTGCTGGACGGCGGTGTAGCCGGCGCGGGCGCTGGCGTCGCCGGGCAGGACGGCGATGGAGGGCATCGCGGTGCGCAGTCCGATGACGGGGGCGGCGAGGGCGATCAGTGCGGCGAGGGCGAGGGCGCCGTAGCGCAGCGGGTGCTTCCAGAGGCGTTCGCCCCAGGCGGCGAAGCGTGGTGAGTGGTGGGGGGCGGTCTTGGCCCAGGGCAGGGCGAGGGCGTCGACGCGGTGGCCGAGCCGGCCGAGGACGGCGGGCAGCAGGGTGAGGGTGGCGGCGAGGACGAAGAGGACGGCGAGCATGATGCCGCCGGCCATGGAGCGGAACGCCGGGGAGGGGACGAGCATCACGGCGGAGAGGCTGACCAGGACGGTGGCGCCGGAGAGCAGGACGGCCTTGCCGGCGGTGTCCATGGTCTCGGCGACGGCGCGCAGGCTGTCGGCGCGCGGGCTGTCCGCGCGCGGGTCGTCGGCGCCCGGTCCACCGGCGCGCGTGCTGTCGGCGTGCTGTCCGGCGCGCGGGTCGCGGGTGCGGCGGGCGCTGCGGAAGCGGACGACGAGGAACAGCGCGTAGTCGATGCCCAGGGCGAGGGCGAACATCATGGCGAAGTTCATCGCCCAGACGGAGACCGGGAAGAGGTGGCTGATCAGGACGAGTGAGCCGGCCGAGGCGGCGAGGCCGGCCATGGTGAGCAGCAGGGGCAGGCCGGCGGCGACGAGTGAGCCGAAGGCGAGGACGAGGATGGCGAGGGTGACCGGCCAGGACATGAACTCGGACTTCATCATGGCGTCGTGGTTGGCCTTGTTGAAGTCGCTCCACAGGACGGAGGCGCCGGTGGCGTGGACGCTGATGCCGTCGGTGGAGAGGGCGTTGAGCGGGCCCTTGAGGTCGTCGGCGGCGCGGACCATGTCGTCGGGTGAGGCGGCGGCGCCGGCGAGCAGGACGGCGGTGCGGCCGTCGGGGCTGATGGTGGCGCCGGGCTGGGGCGGGACGACGGTGGACACGCGCGGGTCGGCGGCGGCGAGGTCGCCCGCCCTGGTGATGACCTGCCGGACGGCGGGGTCGTCGACGGGCCGGTCGGCGGTGACGACGATCTGGAGGGCGGAGGAGGCGTTGCCGGCGAAGTGCTGTTCGGCGATCTGGCGGACCTTGACCGACGGGGAGCCGTCGGCCTGCCAGCCGGCGCCGGACAGGGCGGTGGTGACCTGGGGGGCGAAGGCGCCCAGTCCGATGACGACGAGCAGCCAGCCGGCCAGGACGGCCTTGACGTGGCGGGCCGACCAGACCCCGAGGCGGCCGAGCGGTCCGGGCCGGGCGGTTGCGGCGGCGCCCGCGGTTCCGGCCGTGGCGGCCGGGGCGGTGGTGCCGGGTTCCGGTGGGGCGGGGGGCCGTGCGGGGGTGGGGACGGGGCGGTTCACGTGGTGCTCCGTTCTCGGACGGCCGGGGTCCGGCGCCCGAAAAAATACGGGTGGGGGTATCTCGACGTGCGACAACGACACCCGTCCCGTCTTCATTCCACCGCGCCCGAAGACCCTCCGGCGGCCCCCGCCGGGGCGGCGGCCTACGCCCGGTGGGGCTGGTTGAAGCGGAGCATGTTGCCCGAGGGGTCGCGGAAGGCGCAGTCCCGGACGCCGTAGGGCTGGTCCATGGGCTCCTGGAGGACCTCGGCGCCGGCGGCGCGGATGCGCTCGAAGGTGGCGTCGCAGTCGTCGGTGCGGAAGATGACGCCGCGCAGCAGGCCCTTGGCGAGGAGTTCGGCGGCGGCCTGGCGGTCGTCCTCGGAGGCGTGCGGGTCGGCCAGCGGGGGCTCCAGGACGATCTCGACGCCGGGCTGGTCGGGCGAGCCGACGGTGACCCAGCGCATGCCTTCGAAGCCCACGTCGTTGCGCACCTCGAAGCCGAGGACGTCGCGGTAGAAGGCGAGGGCCCTGTCGTGGTCGTCAACGGCGATGAAGCACTGGGCGAGTTCGATGGTCATGGCGGTCACGCTACGGGAGCGGCGGGAGCGCCGGGTCCGGCGTCGCCCTTCTCAGCGACCGGCGCCCGGGCCCGGGTGCCGGGCCGGGCGGGTGCGGATCTTGGCGATGCAGGCGGGGATCGCGGCGCCGTCGCCGTGGTCGCGGGCCCGGTAGGCGCTGGGGCTCTCGCCGACGAGTTCGGTGAAGCGGCTGCTGAAGGAGCCCAGCGAGGTGCAGCCGACGGCCATGCACACGTCGGTGACGCTCAGGTCCCCGCGCCGCAGCAGGGCCTTGGCCCGTTCGATCCGGCGGGTCATCAGGTAGTTGTACGGGGTCTCGCCGTAGGCGGCGCGGAAGCTGCGCGAGAAGTGGCCGGAGGACATCAGCGCGGTGCGGGCGAGCGCGGGCACGTCCAGGGGCTGCGCGTAGTCGCGGTCCATCCGGTCGCGGGCGTGGCGCAGCCGGACGAGGTCGGCGAGGGGGACCCGGGTCCGGCGGGGTGCGGTCGCCCGGGCGGCGCCGGGCTCTGGGGAGGACACACCGGCCACCGTACCGACCGCCGGTGACAGGGCGGCCTTCCCCCGTCCGGCGCGGCCCGTTGGCGCCCGTGCCGCCGGGCCGACCACCCTGGGGGGACGGTCGGGTACGAGGGACGGTCGGTACGAGGGACGGCGGAGAGGGCGGGCGGCGGGTGGAGAGCAAGGGCACCGACCCGCGCGTGCCCGGCAACCGGGCGGTGGTGCTGGGCGTGCTGGCGGCCACCGTCGTGGTGCTGCTGGCGCAGGCGGCCAGCGGCACCAACGCCCGGCTGGTGCTGCTGCTGGTGTTCCTGCCCGCGCTGCTGGCGGGGCGGGGCACGGTCGCGCAGACCGTGGCCGCCTCGGCGTGGGTGACGGGCGTGGTGGTGGTCAGCACGGTGCTGTTCCCGCCGGCGGACCTGGAGGCCCGGGTGGGCACCCTGGTGACGGTGCTCGGTGCCGAGGCGGCGGTGATCGGCCTGTGCGTGCGGCGGGTGCGGCGCGAGCGGCAGCTGTCCCGGATGCGCCAGAGCGCGGTGGCGCTGCAGCGCCAGTTGCTGCGCCCGCTGCCGGTGACCACGGCGGACGTGCGGCTGGACGGGCTGTACCGGCCGGTGGAGGAGGACGCGCTGGTCGGCGGCGACCTGTACGACATCGCCGAGACCCCGCACGGCACCCGGGTGCTGGTGGGCGACGTGCAGGGCAAGGGGCTGCCGGCGATCGGGACGGGCTTCGCGGTGCTGAGCGCCTTCCGGGAGGCGGCGTTCCGGGAGCCGGAGCTGACCGCCGTGGCGGACGCCCTGGAGGCGGCGGTGGAGCGGCACAACGCGTACGCGGTGCAGAGCGGCGAGCAGGAGCGTTTCGTCACCGCGACCGTGCTGGCCCTGGGCGGCCCCGGAACCCCCGCCGCCGAAGACGGGGCCGCAGACGCAGCCGAGGACGGAACCACCGACGAGAGGGCCGGGGCCGAGGTGTCGGCCGTCAACTGCGGCCACCTCTCCCCGTACCTGCTGCGCGCCGGCGGCCGGGTGGAGTCCGTCGCGCTGCCCGCCGGCCTCCCGCTGGGCCTGGCGTCGCTGGCGGAGCTGACCGGCGGGGCGCAGCCGCGTACCGTGCGGCGTTTCTTGCTGCCCGAGGGCGGGGTGCTGGTGCTGCTGACCGACGGGATCACCGAGGCGCAGGACGCCTCGGGCGCGTTCTACCCGGTCGAGCGGGGTCTGGCCGAGCTGGCGGCCGTTCCCGCCGAGGCGCTGCCGGTGGCCCTGGACGGGCGGGCCCGGAGCTGGAGCGGGGGGCGCAGCCGGGACGACGTCACGGTGCTGGCGCTGCGCCGGGCCTCGTAACGCGAGGCAGGCCCCGGTCAGCCGGGGGTGCCGTGCATGCGGGCGGTGAGGTCGTCCGGGGAGACCAGCGGGTCGGGGTAGTCGAGGGGTTCGGGGCTGGTCCAGGGGCGGTGGACGGTGCGGCCGGGCAGGTGGGCGAGTTCGGGGATCCAGTGGCGGACGTAGGCGCCGTCGGGGTCGTAGCGCTCGGCCTGGCGCAGGGGGTTGAGGACGCGGTTGGGGCGGGTGTCGTTGCCGGTGCCGGCGATCCACTGCCAGTTGAGCTGGTTGTTGGCGAGGTCGCCGTCGACGAGGAGGTGGAGGAAGTGGGCGGCGCCGGGGCGCCAGTCGTGGCGCAGGGTCTTGGTGAGGAAGGAGGCGGTGATCAGGCGGGCGCGGTTGTGCATCCAGCCTTCGTGGGCGAGTTGGCGCATGCCCGCGTCGACGATGGGGTAGCCGGTGCGGCCTTCGCGCCAGGCCCGCAGTTCCTGGTCGTCCCGGTGCCAGTGGACATCACGGGGCCGGTAGTCGGCGTGGGCGGCGTCGGGGCGGGCGGCGAGGACCTGGTGGTGGAAGTCGCGCCAGGCGAGCTGGCGGACCAGGGCGTCGGCGCCGGGCCCGCCCAGGGCGGCGGCCCGGTGGGCGAGTTCGCCGGCGGACAGGCAGCCGAAGTGCAGGTAGGGCGAGAGGCGGGAGGTGGCGTCGGCGGCGAGGTCGTCGTGCAGGCGGTCGTAGTCGCCGGGGTGCCAGGCGCGCAGGCGCTGCCGGGCGGCGCGTTCACCGCCGGGCGGCAGGCCCGGGGAGGTGCCGGCGGGGGCGGTGGGCAGGGGGTCGCCGGCCGGGCCGTCGGGGGTGGCGAGGGTGCGCGGGGCGGGCAGGACGGGGCGGTGCGGGGCCTGCTGCCAGACGCGCAGGTACGGGGTGAAGACGGCGTAGTGGTCGCGGGCGGCGGGGGTGAGGGCGCCGGCGGGGACGACGGTGAGCCCGTCGTGCAGGTGCAGCCGCTCCCCCAGGGCGCGGCGCAGCGCGGCTTCGCGGCGGGTGGCGAAGGCGGAGACGCCGGCGGCGGTGTGGACGGTGTCGGCGCCGCATTCGGCGGCGAGGCGGGCGGTCTGTTCGGCGGGGTCGCCGTGGCGCAGGACCAGGCGGGAGCCGGCCGCGCGCAGGGCCCGGTCGAGGTCGGCGAGGCTGTCGGCGAGGAAGGCCTGCCGGTTGGGGGCGGCGAATCCGGCGGCGTGCACGGCGGGGTCGAGGACGAACAGCGGGACGACCTGGTCGGCGCGGGTGCGGGCGGCGTGCAGGGCGGGGTTGTCGTGCAGGCGCAGGTCCTGGGTGAACAGGACGACGGCGGTGCGCAGCGGGGCCTTGGGCATGGGGTGACTATGGCGGGGGGCCGTGGGGCGCCGCCACCGCCGCGCCGCGCGGGCGGGGCCGGGCGTCGGTGCGGGGGCGGTGCGGGCGCGGGTCCGGCGTCAATCCGGGTACACGTCGCCGCGGGTGCGGCGTCGACCCCGGTACGGCCGGTGACCGGGCCCCGGTACGGCCGGTGACCGGGCCCCGGTACGGCCGGTGGCCGGGCCCCGGTGCGACCGGTGACCTGGCCCGACCCCCCGGCTGCGGGTGGCGGCCGCGGCGATCTAGGGTGCTGGCATGATCCCCACACCGATATCCGACTCCGCGCCGGCTGCCGAGCCCGACGCGATATCCGACCCCCGCGAGGCGCTGCGGGTGCTGATGGCGGGCAATGCCCGGTTCGTCGGGGGCAGCCCGGAGCACCCCAACCAGGACGCCGGGCGGCGCGCGGCGCTGGCTCCGGCGCAGCGGCCGTTCGCGGTGCTGTTCGGCTGTTCGGACTCCCGGCTGGCCGCCGAGATCATCTTCGACCAGGGCCTGGGCGACCTGTTCGTGGTGCGTACCGCCGGGCACGTGACCGGCGCGGAGGCGCTGGGCAGCATCGAGTACGGGGTGAGCGTGCTGGAGTGCCCGCTGGTGGTCGTGCTGGGGCACGACTCCTGCGGTGCGGTGGCGGCGGCGCTGGACTCCCTGGAGCAGGGCAAGCTGCCGGGCGGCTTCGTGCGGGACGTGGTGGAGCGGGTGACCCCGAGCGTGCTGTCGGCCAAGGCGGCGGGCATCGAGGACCGGGACGCGATCGTCGACGAGCACATCCGCCAGACCGTGGACCTGCTGGTGGAGCGGTCGCAGGCGCTCTCCGCGAGGATCGCCGACGGCACGGTGGCCGTGGTGGGCCTGTCGTACCGGCTGCGGGACGGCCAGGCCCGTCAGGTCGCCGCCCGGGGGCCGGTGGGCTGAGCCCGGGAGCCGGTGGGCTGAGCGCGGGGGCTGCCGTCCCCGGGGAGCCGGTCGGGCCGCACGGGCCCGGCCGGGCCCGTGCGCGGCGGCAGCGGGCGGGACGCGGGAACCGCGGGAACTGGATGTCCGATCGCCGCCAGCGCCCCCGTACGGGCGGGGGCAGAGTCGGTGTCCGTCAGCGGTTTCCCCGCGTTCCCCCTCTCCCCTCTCCCAAGGACGGCCGTCCCGTGCACAAGGTCACCGACCTCAAGGTCCTGTATTTCGGCACCCCGGTGGTGCTGATCGGTTCGCGCAACGAGGACGGCAGTGCCAACCTCGCGCCGATGTCCTCGGCGTGGTGGCTGGGGCAGTCCTGCGTGCTGGGGCTGGGCAACGGCTCGCAGACCGCCGTGAACCTGCGGCGCGAGGGCGAGTGCGTGCTCAACCTGCCCTCCTCGGCGCAAGTCGACGCGGTGGACGCGCTCGCGCTGCTGACGGCCAACCCGCATGTCAGCGAACTCCGGCGCGGGCAGGGCTACCGCCACGAGCGGGGCAAGTTCGCCGCGGCCGGGATGACCGAGCTGCCCGGCGAGCTGGTGCGGGCGCCGCGCGCGGCGGAGTGCCCGGTGCAGTTGGAGTGCCGGGTGGTGGCCGCGACGCCGCTGGCGGGCAACGAGCGGTGCACGGCCTTCGAGGTGAGCGTGGTGCGCGCGCACGTCGAGGAGGGGCTGATCGTGCCCGGCACCGACCACTACGTCGACCCGGTCGGCTGGGACCCGCTGATCATGAAGTTCTGCGAGTTCTTCGGCGGCGGGCAGCGGCTGTCGCCGTCCCGGCTGGCCGAGGGCTGGCGGATGCCCGGGCGCCTGCCCGCGGCCGCGCCCGCCGGGTGACGGGCCGACGGCCGTAGGGCTCGCGGCAGCTCAGGGCAGCTCGCGGCAGCTCAGGGGGCGATGGTCTCCCCGCAGGAGTCGCACACCCGGGTCGCCGGCAGTTGCAGGAAGCAGCGCGGACAGATGGCCGGCGGGCGGGCCTCGGCGGCGGCGGCCGCCTTGCGGTCCACCGAGGCGCGCAGCCGCGGGGCCAGGGCGGGGGTGCCGCCGTTGGCGGGCAGCTCGGCGCCGAAGTGCCGGTAGCAGGCCAGGCGGGCGGCGGCGGCGTGCTGTTCGCGGTCCATCTCGGCGGCCACCGGCGGCTGTCCGGCCACCGCCAGCACCTCCTGGTAGCCGGCGCCGACCTTGCCGTCGGCGGCGTGCACCACCAGTGCCGTCAGCGGCGGGTCGCCGCGCCGGTGCGCTTCGAGGATCACCAGGGACAGCACCTTGCCGATCCAGTGCCGCTGGTTGATCCGGGTGCGCACCCCGGAGGCCTCCTGGACGGCCTCCGCCAGGTCCGCGTAGCTGACCACCGCGTGGTAGCGGCCCGCCACCTCCGTCAGGGCCGGGTAGGCCGCTCTGGTCCACACGATGTGCGCCTGGGAGGCGCTGACCGCCGAACCGTCCGCCACCCGCCAGTAGCTGTTCTGCTGCTCTGCCATCCGCCCGCCCCTGTCCGCGTCGCGGTGCCGTCCCCGGCCCGCCGTGAGCGAGGCTACCCCGCTGGGCGGAGCCGCGGGCGCGCGGGGCGGGCGCCGGGCGCGCCCCGGGCGGGTCTCCGGGGCGGGTCCCGGACGGGTGGGACCGGGCCCGGGGGTTGACTTCAAGTCCTGTTGAAGTTGTCGAATGGTGCCCGACCGCAGCCGTACGGGCACCATCCGCGGTCGATGCCCCCGCCCGTACGGAATCCGTGCCCGGGGCCGGGGCCGCCCTCTTCCTGATCGTGCCGTGGGCGGCCCCGGCCTCCGGGTCCGTCCGCGGACCGCGGGCCGGGCGGCGGGCGCGTCAGGCGCCGGTCTCGGCGAGGGTGTGGGCGACGAGGGCGTTGGCGTGGCCGTGGCCGAGGCCGTGGTCGGCCTTGAGCCAGGCGACGAGTTCCATGTGCCTGGTGAGCGGGGAGGCGCGGATGAGGTCCTTCCACTCCTCGACCGGGCGGCCGTACTTCTTCTCGATGGACGGGAAGTAGGCGGCGGGGCCCTTCACGGGGGTCGCGGTCATGGTGGTGGTTCCTCTCGGGAAAGCCCGGAAAGCCCGGAAAGCCCGGACGGGCGAAGAGCGAAGCGGTGCGTTCACGGGGTAGGACCGTCAACGCACCGCGAACTCATCGCCCTTCAGGAGTGATCCGCGTCACACCGGGTGGCGTCACACCCCGGCCGGGGCCCGGCGCCGGCCGCGCCCGGCCCGGCGGCCCGTGGGCGGGGTGGGGTCGGCGTTCCACGCGGCGACGGGGTTGCCGAGCCAGCGGGTGGCGCCGGGGACGTTCTCGCCGCGCATGACCAGGGAGGCCGGTCCGACCGTGGTGTTCGCCCCGAGGGTGGAGTTGAGCAGGACGACGGAGTGCGGGCCGGTGGTGGAGCCGGCGCCGAGGTGGACGGGGCCCAGCCGCATGACGCGGTCGTGGAAGAGGTGGGTCTGCAGGACGGTGCCGCGGTTGACGCTGGCCCCGGCCCCGACGGTGACGAGGTCGCTCTCGGGCAGCCAGTGGGTCTCGCACCACACGCCGCGCCCGATCCGGGCGCCGAGGCTGCGCAGCCACACGTTCAGGTACGGGGTGCCGGTGATGGTGTGGCCGCCGAAGGGCATGGCGAGTTCCTCGACGAAGGTGTCGTAGAGCTCGTTGCGCCACACGAAGGAGGACCACAGCGGGTGCTCGGCGACCCGGAAGCGTCCGACCAGCAGCCACTTGGCGGCGGTGGTGACGGCGCAGGCGGTGGCGGCGGCGGCGATCAGGACCAGGCCGGCGGCGGCCAGGGCGGTGCCCAGCCCGTAGTCGTCGCGCAGTTCCTGGAGGGTCGCGAGGACGAGGTCGCCGAGCAGGGCGGCCAGGACGACGGGCAGCAGCCGGCAGACCTCGACGCCGGCGCGGGCCCACATCAGGCGCCGGGGCGGGTTGTAGGTGCGGCCCTCGGTGCCGGCGTCGGCGACCCGGGGCAGGGCGAAGGCGGGGCGGCCGAGCCAGGAGGAGCCGTCGGGGGCGTGCGCGGGGGTGTCGGACAGGACGCCGACGAGGGAGTTGTCGGGCAGCCGGCGGCCGGGGCCGACGATGCCGGAGTTGCCGACGAAGGAGCGGCGCCCGATGTGCGAGGGGCCCAGGTGGAGCCAGCCGCCGCGCAGTTCGTAGGGGGCGATGAGGGTGTCGTCGGCGAGGAAGGCGCCGTCGTCGACGCGCATCAGTCCGGGCAGGGCCAGGACGGTGGAGGCTTCGACGCGCCGGCCGACGCGGGCGCCGAGCAGGCGCAGCCACACCGGGGTGAAGAGGCTGGCGTAGAAGGGGAAGAGGGTGCGCCGGGCGGTGTCGCTGAGGCGGGTGACGGCCCAGGCGCAGAAGGCGGTGCGGCCGCCGGCCGGGTGGAAGCCGGGGCGCAGCGGCAGGGAGAGCAGCCGGACGAGCAGGGCTATGAGCGCGGCGTGGCAGAACAGGGTGAGGGCGGCCAGCGGGATGGTGGCGGGCAGGAGCTTGAGGAGGGCGGAGGCCAGGGAGGTGTCGGTGTCGATCATCGGGTAGACGATGAACAGCGCGGGCAGCGCGGCGATGATCGGGACGAGGCCCAGGACGGCGAAGCCGATGCCGTAGGCGAGGTTCCAGGCGCGGGAGGCGCGGGCGTCGGTGGCGGGCCAGTCGGCGAGGGGTTCGGTGGAGGGGCGGGCCGGGGAGCCGTGCCAGTGTTCGCCGGGCGGGACGGTGCCGGTGACGCAGGAGCCGGGGGCGATCTCGGCGCGGGCGCCGACGCGGGCGCCGGGCATGAGGGTGGCGCGGTGGCCGACGCGGGCGCCGTCGCCGATCTCGATGTGGCCCAGGTGCAGGGTGTCGCCGTCGAGCCACCAGCCGGCCAGGTCGGCTTCGGGTTCGACGGAGCTGTGGGCGCCGAGGCGGGCGAGGCCGGTGACGGGGGGCAGGGTGTGCAGGTGGACGCCGGGGCCGACGCGGCAGCCCAGGGCGCGGGCGTAGCGCACGGCCCAGGGGGTGCCGGCGAGGGCGGCGGTGCCGAACATGGCGGTGTAGCGTTCGGCGGCCCACAGCCGCAGGTGGACGTGGCCGCCGCGGGGGTGGCTGCCGGGGCGGATGCCGGCGGTGAGGAGGCGGGCGCCGGTGGCGGCGAGCAGGGTGCGGCCGGGGGCGCTGTAGAGCAGGACGAGGCCGGCGCCGACGGGCCACCAGGAGCTGTGCGGGGCCCAGGCGAGGTGCTTGCCGGTGAGGTTGTCGAGGGCGACGAGGACGAGGATCCAGCGCAGTCCGGCGAGCGAGAACATGCCGAGGAGCAGCAGGGTCTGCCACAGGCCGGCGCTGCGCGGGGTGCGGCGTACGGTGCGCCGGTCGGCGGCGGGGGCGGTGGCCCCGGGCGCGGTGCCGGGGGCGGTGTCGAGGGAGTCCAGGTAGGCGGCGAGGTCGCCGAGGACGGGGTGGGCGTACAGGTCGGCGACGGAGACGCCGCTGTGACGGGTGCGCAGTTCGGAGACGAGGCGGGCGGCGGTGAGGCTGGAGCCGCCGAGGGCGAAGAAGTCGTCGCCGGGGCCGGGGGCGGTGCCGAGCAGGCGTTCCCAGTGGCCGGCGAGCCGGCCGGCGGTGCCGTCCAGGGGCCGGGCGGGGCCGGCGGCGGTGCCGGTGGTGGGCAGCGGCCAGGGCAGGGCGTTGCGGTCGACCTTGCCGGAGGTGCGGGTGGGCAGGGAGTCGACGAGCGCGAGGACGGGCACCAGGGCGGCGGGCAGGCGTTCGGTGAGCCGGCGGCGGGCGTCGGCGAGGTCGGGGGCGGTGCCGGGGTCGGCGACGAGGTAGCCGACGAGCAGGTCGGCGCCGGCCGGGGTCTTGCGGACGGCGGCGGCCGCGGCGCGGATGCCGGGCAGGGCCTGGAGGGCGGCGTCGATCTCGCCGAGTTCGATGCGCCGGCCGCCGAGTTTGATCTGGTCGTCGGCGCGGCCGAGGAAGACCAGGCCTTCGGGGTCGTTGCGGACCAGGTCGCCGCTGCGGTAGACGCGGGGGGAGGCGAGGGCGGGGTGGGCGCTGAACTTCTCGGCGTCCTTGGCGGGGTCGAGGTAGCGGGCGGTGCCGACGCCGGTGATGAGCAGTTCGCCGGTCTCGTACCAGGGGACGGGGTTGCCGGCCTGGTCGACGACGGCGATCTCCCAGCCGTCGAGGGGGGCGCCGATGCGCACGGGCTGTCCGGGCAGCATGCGGGCGGCGGTGGCGACGACGGTGGTCTCGGTGGGGCCGTAGGTGTTCCAGAACTCGCGGCCGCCGACGGCGATGCGGTCGACGAGTTCGGCGGGGCAGGCCTCGCCGCCGACGATGATCAGGCGCACGCCGTCCAGGCATTCCTGCGGCCACAGGGCGAGCAGGGTGGGGACGGTGGAGATGGCGGTGATGCGCCGTTCGACGAGCCAGGGGCCGAGGTCGGTGCCGGCCTTGACCAGGGAGCGGGGGGCGGGGACCAGGCAGGCGCCGTGGCGCCAGGCCAGCCACATCTCCTCGCAGGAGGCGTCGAAGGCGACGGAGAGGCCGGCCAGGACGCGGTCGCCGGGGCCCAGCGGCCGTTCGGGCAGGAAGATACGGGCTTCGGCGTCGACGAAGGCGGCGGCGCTGCGGTGGGTGACGGCCACGCCCTTGGGGCGGCCGGTGGTGCCGGAGGTGAAGATGATCCAGGCGTCGTCGGCCGGGGCGGGCCAGGCGGGGCGGCCGGAGGGCCGGGCGGCGGGGCCGGGGTCCAGGCGGCGGCCGGCGCCGATGATCGCGCAGACGGCGGCGTCCTGCCAGATCATCCCGGCGCGTTCGTCGGGGTCGTCGGCGTCCACGGGCACGTAGGCGGCGCCGCAGCGCAGGACGGCGAGGATGGCGACGTAGAGGTCGGCGGTGCCGGAGGGGATGCGCACGCCGACCCGGTCGCCGCGGCCGATGCCGTGCCCGGCCAGCTGCCCGGCGAGGGTGTCGACCTCGTGCAGCAGGGCGCGGTAGCCGAGGACGCTGTCGCCGGTGTCGAGCGCGGGTGCGTCGGGGTGCGCGTCGGCGGTGGCGGCGATGATGTCGAGCAGGCTGCGGGGGTCGGCCGGGCGGGCCGCGGGCCAGGCCGCCCAGGGGCCCGGGTGCGGGCGGTACAGCGTGCCTGGGCCGGCCGTCTCGTGGCGTGCGTCCATGGGTGCTTTGTCCTCGGCTCCGGGTCGTGGGGGGCGCGTGCGGGCGGTGTCGGGTGACGGGAGGTGACACTGGGGTCACCGGTGGGCGCGCCCACTCACCATGACTCCGCTGGGAGTCCGCTGGATGCAGCGAAGGTGCGGTCAAAGGAAATTCTCATCATCTATGCCGCACAAGGGCGGCAGCGGAAGATTCGAATGTCATTTCGGCGCTTTTCAGGGGTTTTCGCTGGTGAAGGCTAATCGCCGAACAGTGGAAGGGCGTGACGGGAGGAACAAGAGTGATGAACACCATGGCGACCGGCACGGTACCGGTAGTGAGGGTGCCGCTACCGAATCGGGGGGTTTTGGTCGGATCATCGGTCTGTTCATACGATTCACACGTCCGTGTGGGAGCCTTCCGCCACCACCACGGCGGGCCCCTCCTGTGAACGGGCTGTGGAACGACCCGTACGACACCGCCGACGGCGGCACCGGCGGGCGGCCCGATGGCCGGGAATCGCCCCCGCTCGTCTGGTACGCGGCCTACGGATCCAACCTCGACGCCGCCCGCCTCGCCTGCTACCTGCGCGGCGGTCGCCCGGACGGCGGGGCGCACGAGCACCCCGGCTGCCGCGACCCGCGCCCCCCGCGCCGCACGGCGGCCGCCGTCCTGCCCGGCACCCTGTACTTCGCCGGGCGGTCGCTCACCTGGGGCGGCGGCTCCGCCTTCTACGACCCGGACCGGCCCGGCGACGTCCCCTTCCGCGCCTACCTGCTGACGGCCGGGCAGTTCAGCGACATCGCCGCCCAGGAGATGCGCCGCTCCCCCGGCACCGACCTCGACCTCACCCGGGTGCTCGCCGACGGACGCGCCGAACTCGGCCCGGGCCGCTACGAGACACTGCTGCGCCTCGGCACGCTCGACGGGCACCCGCTGCTCACCTTCACCGCCCCCGGCGGCCTGGCCGGCGCCGAACCGAACGCCCCCTCGGCCGCCTACCTGCGCACCCTGGGCAGGGGCCTGGCCGAGTCCCACGGCTGGGGGCCCTGGCGCGCCGCCGGCTACCTCGCCACCCGCCCCGGCGCGGCCGGGCACTGGACGCCGGGGGCGGTGGCGGCGCTGCTGGAGTGAGCGGGGGCGGGTGGGGGCGGGCCGACTTCCCGCTCCGCAGCCGGGGGCCGTCGGTACGTATCCGAAGCCTGTTCGAGTGAAGCGCCGTGCCGCAGGTGGAGGCGCGGCCGGGGGCCGGGAACCGATGACCGGGAGCCACCGGGCACCGCCGGGTGGCGGGCCTGCCGGGCTCCGGAATCGCCCCCTTCTCGAACCCAGCAAACGGGAGTCCCCCATGCGTATGCGTTCCGGACCGCGCGCGGCCCTCGTGGTCACCGCCGGCGTCCTCGCCCTGTCCTTCACCGGCCTGTCGACGGCCTCGGCCTCCCCCGGCCTGGTCGTGCAGGAGAAGGGCCTCCAGCAGAAGGCGGTCGAGGACCCGGCGCCCGGCCAGTGCCAGCAGGGCCTCGGCTCCGGCACCACGATCGCCAACTACACCATCGGCCCCCTGCTGGTCTTCTCCGACGGCAACTGCCAGACCCAGTCCGGCCCCCCGGTGCAGCCGGGCGAGATCCGGCCGGGCGCGAACGTCGGCAGCTTCAAGGCCGTGAACTGACCCCTGCCCAGGCGAAGGAGCGGGGAGTCGGCCCGGCCGACTCCCCGCTCCTTCCGCGCGCCCCGGGCGGCGGTCAGCGCGACTCGGCGGGCCGGGTGGTCAGCGCGGCTCGGGGCGCGGGCGGGTGAACCAGTAGGCCAGCAGCAGGTTGGGCACCCAGCACAGCCAGGCGATCACCGTGTAGGACGTCCGGAAGTCCAGCTGCGCCCCCTTGGCCACCACCAGCATCAGCCGCAGGGTGACGGCGGCGAAGGTGAGCGCGAAGCTGCGGATCATCCAGCGGCGGTGGTCCTCCACCCGGCGGCGCAGGATCATCCGCAGCCCGGTGCCGCCGGTCACCAGCCAGGCCACGCCCAGGCAGGCGAAGCCGATCCGGGCCACCACGCCCCCGTAGGCGACCGGCGCCAGCAGCAGCGCCCCCACCCCGCCGACCAGGCACCCCAGCAGGTAGACCACGCCGATCCGGCGGTGCCACTGCGGCCAACGCCGGCGCAGCCGCTCCGAGAACTGCCAGGGCCCGGCCGCCAGAGCGATGGACGCGCCCGATATGTGGACCGCCAGGGGCAGTTCGTGTGCCAGGTAGGTGGCGCGCTGCTCGGTGAAGAACGTCGCCGGGTCGAGGCCGACGTACCTCGCGGAGAGCAGGGCGATCAACGTGGACAGCACCGTCATGATGGCCCAACCGGCCCGAGTGATGCGCATGCCCCGAGTGTCGGACCCGGCACCCCGACCCGGCATCGGGGTCATCCCCGGGAAAAACCCCGAGAGAACCCCCATATTTCCTTGCGGCACAAGGGAATTGGGGCACTTTCAGATTACCGGCGATTCCACCATGGGGGTATCCCCCCACATGGCCCTGGGGCGAACCACAGCGAGCCTCCGGGCCCGGGTCCGGACGGCCGGCTTCGTCCACCGGTCACATTCCTCCGCCGCGACGGGTCAGAGCGGTGAAAGCACCGGAAACCCGAAGGGAAGACGACGATGGAAGCACGTTCGATCACCGCGCAGGTGCCGATGGGGCCGCGGCTGCTCCAGGACCCGCAGGAACTCGTGCCCGAGCTGGCGGAGGTGTCGGCGGCGCTGTTCAAGGCCACCGGCAACCGCTCGGTACCGCGGACCACGGTGAGCCTGGTCCAGCTGCGCGCCGGCCAGATCGTCGGCAGCACCTACCTGACCGTCCTGCACACCGGCTTCCTGCGCAAGGCCGGGGAATCGGAGGAACGGATCACGGCGGTGGCGTCCTGGCAGGACGCGCCGTACTTCACCGGTGCCGAGCGTGCCGCGCTCGCCCTGGTGGAGGCCGTGCTCCGGCCGTCCGCGCACGGCGAGCGGGTGTCCGACGAGCTGTACGCCCAGGCCGCCGAGCACTACGACGACAGGGCGCTCATGACCTTGACCATCGCCATCGGGCAGGTCAGCTTCTTCATCCCCATCGCCCTCATCGCCAAGCCGGTCCCCGGACGGTCGTTCACCGACCCGTGGGTCTGAGGCCGGCCGGGTAGGGCACGAACATGCGGGGCCGCACCGGCAGTGCTGCCGGTGCGGCCCCGCATGCCGCCGCTCAGCAGGCCCGCTGGCCGTGGAGGAGGAGCGGGAGGGAACGGTTGGCCAATGCCTCCGTGATCCGGGCAAGTTGGGCGGGGGACGTGTGGTGGGGCAGGTCGGGGACGGGGACGAAGCGGGCGCCCAGCAGGCCGCTCCTGTGCCGGGGCGGGACGGCCAGGCGGGTGTCGTCGCGCACGGTACCGCCGTCGAAGACCAGGTTGAGGCGCTCCAGGTAGCGGTCGGCGGGGGTGAAGTCGACCGCCAGGTACTCGGCGAGGCGCAGGTGCAGGCCCGTCTCGGCGTGCAGGTGCCGGGCGGCGGCCAGGTGCGGCGGCTCGTTGGGGCGGGCGGAGCCGCCCGGCAGGATCATGCCGTCCATGTAGTCCGGGTCGACCAACAGGACGTCACCGCGCAGGTTGCGCACCAGGACCAGGCAGCCGAGCCGGCACACCGGCGGCTTGGCCAGGAGGCGCGGGTCGCGCGTCGGGAGCTTGGGGGTCACTTCTCCCCCGGCCGCTTGTGGACCTCGAACGCCCGCCAGGCGCTGTAGGCGTCACCGAAGAAGGTGAACTTCTTCAACTCCCCGGTGGGCCGGCGCAGCCACACACCGGCGATCTCGTTACGGACCACGTAGCAACGGATCGCGCGGTCGAAGCGCACGCCGTAGCCGTCGAAGCGGGGGGACTCGTCATGGGGCATGGGGATGGCACTCTCTGCGATCGGAGTTTCACGTTCTGTGCACATGATGGCGCGGCCTCCCCTACGATCGGAAGCAGCCTGCGACTTGCCCTTCGGTGCGCCGGAAGTTGAGGACTGCCATGAACAAGAAGACGATCGACCCGGAATCCAGCCCCTGGGCGCCCTTCGCGATCCAACTCCGCAACTCACGAGAGGCCAAGGGTCTCCGCCAGGAGGACCTGGCCCCCCTCCTCAAGTGCTCCCCTTCGCACCTCTCCTACGTCGAACTTGCGCACCGGCCCCCGGGTCGCGAGCTCGCCGAACTCGCCGACATCGCCCTCGACACGGGCGGCACCCTCCTGCTGATGTGGCTTCAGCTGAGGAGCGCCGCGATCCTGGAGGGCTTCCCGGAACTCTCCCGCTACGAGGCCCTTGCCGAACAGATCAGGATCTTCGAGGCCAGCCACGTCACCGGGCTGCTACAGACCCGGGCCTACGCCACCGCGCTCCAAATGGGCTACGTCCGCCAGGGCAATGCATCCCGGGAACTGGCCGAGGAACGCATCGAATTCAGGCTTGCCCGCCAGAAGATCCTGGAACGGACCGCTCCTCCGCTCCTCCACGTGGTGCTGGACGAGGCCTGCATCCGGAGGTTCATCGGCGGACGGGATGTCATGATCGAACAGTTGCTTCACCTTGAGGAGTTGGCGACTCGGCCCCAGGTCGTCATCCAAGTGGCACCGTTCGCTATGGGCGAGAACCTGCCGTTTACGCACATGACGTGTCTCCTCACCATGCCGAACCGCAAGGTCCTCGCCTACGGCGAGGTCGAACAGCGCGGCTATATCGACCGCGATACCAAGTCCACCACCGCACTCACCAGGAGCTACGATCGACTCGCGGTCGAGGCCCTCGGCCGGACCGAAACGCTGGCTTTCATCCGTGCGGCAAGAAGGGACCTGGAGTGGATGTCGACCTGACGGACGCTTCCTGGCGGAAGAGTTCGTACAGCGGCGCGAACGGCGGCCAGTGCATCGAGGTCGCCGACGGCTTCACCGACGTCCTCCCGGTACGCGACTCCAAGAACCCCTCCGGGCCGGCCCTCGTCTTCTCCCCCGCCGCCTGGCAGTCCTTCGTCACCGCCGCCCGCACCGGCGAGTTCGGCAACGCCTGAGCTGAGAGGTCGTTCGACAGGTTCCAGGATCGCGTAGCGGCCGGGCCCGAGGATGGGGACACGACGGCACCACCGAGCGGATCCACGACACGCTCCGTGACCGACTGACACCCGGGACTCCGCCGGCGGCTCCACTGCGGCTCCGAGGAACTGCCGGACCGGTCACGCTCGATGAATGCACCCTCTCAAGGCCAAATAATTACCGCCCCACCCGCGATGGTCCACTCGGGAATGACCATCGACAGTCCCGCCGGGCCGCTCTCCCAGGAAAGCATGAGCTCGCTTCCGTCACCCTCCAATTGAACGTCGAACGACACCTCCATGTGCGCCCATACACTGATATTCGGAAGCAGTTCACGTTCATTGAAGTCAATGGGCGAGAAAGGCCAACGGCGGTTCATCGGAACTGCGATGTCGTCCCCGTCTCGAGTCACGTTGGCCAGCTGGATCACCTGCTCCTGAAGCCCCGGCCCCAGATGGTGAAATCCGGCGAAGGTCGGCTGCAAGAGCTCGTGCTTCAGATGCATCCAGCACTTCGACCAGTTGTCACCCGAGAGGAAGTTGTTTCCGGCCACAGCCCGAAGAGTTCCGGTCGTGTCGACGTACGGCGAGGATCGGAATGTCCCGGTAGCCGCTGCGGGAATGCGTCCGTAATTGAGCTCGTAGAGTGCGGTCAATCCGAAGTGGAGGGTGTGGAGGTGACCGTCATGGCACACCAGCCACCCTCCGAACCAGCGCTTCCCCGCCCCGTCCCAGCTTGTCAAGGACGGGTCCCACCAGTAGTCGCTGCTGTTCCACCAGAAACGTCCCCTGTCCTGCGTGTGCGTCGTCGGCTGGTCGCCATGGACGTCGTATGCGCCGGAGGAAGGGCCGGCAGGGCTCTCCGATGGGTACGGCAGGTCACGGGTCCACCGGTCCGGTGCCTTCCGGGCCCCGATGCCCCGCGCCACGGAGCGCAGGTCCCGCAAGGTTTCGTCACTGACCCCTATTTCCTTGGCGGCCCTTTCCCAGAGCGAAGCGATTTCCTGCCGCTCCTTCTCGGTGGGGCGTGCTCGCCGGGCGAGCTCGTCCGCGTTGGCCGTCGCCGCCCGGTTGGCCGCGTCCAGTCCTCTGAGGATTTCGGCAACGTCCTCCGGAATTTCTCGATCCGGGTGCCGACTGCTTGACCTTTCGTCAGGTGCCATCGCTTCATCCTTTCACGCCACCCCCGCCCGTGAGGGAAATGGAATTCCCCCGAAAAGTGACCGGCACGCAGAGTTCATGAGGGACGTTCACGCCGAGTCACAACGATTCCTGGTGGCGGGGTCGGCTCCACTCCTGCGCCACAGCTCAGCACATATAGCCTCTTGTTGTAGATGCTGCCACCGCTGCCCATGGCACGCATGTCGGCAGGGTTGCCGCAACACATCTCTCAGCGGGCTTTCGACAGGGGATTCCCCCCGGCTGTCCGGCTTCGGCTCATGCGGCACGGACTCGGTTCCAGGATCGCTT
Organism: Kitasatospora sp. NPDC056446; assembly: GCF_042796115.1. Classification (NCBI taxonomy): domain Bacteria; kingdom Bacillati; phylum Actinomycetota; class Actinomycetes; order Kitasatosporales; family Streptomycetaceae; genus Kitasatospora; species Kitasatospora sp. NPDC056446. The sequence continues at coordinate 178,325 of NZ_JBHTRF010000007.1, forward strand.
GGTGGCCGGGCTCAAGGAGTGGGAACGCAACGGCACCGACGAGCGGATCCACGACACGCTCCGTGACCAGCTGCGGGCGAGGCACCGCCTGAGAGGTCGCGCGGGTGCGGGCCCGGTCAACGGCGGGCCAGCACCGCGACCTCCCAGCCGAAGCCGACCACCAGCCGACCGTCCGGCGCCACGGCCACCGCGTAGACCGGCAGCGGGAACAGCAGTTCCGGGCCGGCCTGGCGGCCGGTGGCCAGGTCCCAGACCCGCACGGTCCCGTCGTCGCCGCCGGTGACCGCCACGGCGCGGCCCTCGACCACCGCCGTGGCCACCGCGTTCACGTCACCGGTGTGGCCCGTCAGGGGCTCGCCGACCTGCCGGCCGGTTGCCAGGTCCCAGACCCGCACCCTGCCGTCGCCGCCACCGGTGACCGCGACCGGGCGGCCGTCGACCACCGCCGTCGCCACCGCGTACACAGGGGAGTTGTGGCCGGTCAGCGGCTCACCGACCTGCCGACCCGCGAGCAGGTCCCAGACCCGTACCGTGCCGTCGTCGCCGCCGGTGACCGCCACGAGGCGGCCCTCGACCGCCGTCACCGCCACCGCGTTCACATCGCCGCTGTGGCCCGTCAGGGGCTCGCCGACCTGGCGGCCGGTGACCAGGTCCCAGACCCGCACGTCGTCGAAGCTGCCGGTGACCGCCACCGGGCGGCCGTCGAGCACCGCCGTCGCCACCGCCAGCACCCAGGAGGTGTGGCCGGTCAGCGGCTCGCCGATCTGCTCATGTGTGGCCGGGTCCCAGACCCGCACGGTGTCGTCGTCGCCGCCGCTGACCGCCACGAGGCGGCCCTCGACCGCCGTCACCGCCACCGCGTTCACGTCACCGCTGTGGCCCGTCAGGGGCCCGCCGGCCTGGCGGCCGGTGGCCAGGTCCCAGACCCGCACGGTCTCGTCGTAACCGCCGGTGACCGCCACCGGGCGGCCGTCGACCACTGCCGTCGCCACCGCCGCCACACGGCCGGTGTGGCCGGTGGGCGGCTCACCCGCCACCTGGCCGCCCGGGGCCAGGTCCCACACCCGCACGACCCCGTCCTGGCTGCCGGCGACCACGTGGGGGCGGCCGTCCAGCAGCGCCGTCGTCACCGCCCGCACCTTGTCGTCATGGCCGGTCACCGGCTCGCCGACCCGCCTGCCCGTGGCCGGGTCCCACACCTGGAGCGTCCGGTCCTCCCCCGCGCTGACGATGCGCGGGCGGCCGTCGATCGTCGTCGTGACCACCGACAGCACCCAGCCGTCATGACCGGTGAGAGGCTGGCCGATCTGCCGGCCGGTGGTCAGGTCCCATATCCGCACGGTCTCGTCGTGGCTGCCGGTGACCGCCACCGGGCGGCCGTCGACCACTGCCGTCGCCACCGCCCGCACCGCGTCCTCGTGGCCGGTGAGCGGCTCGCCGATCTGCTCACGCGTGGTCAGGTCCCACACCCGCACCGTCCCGTCGTGGCTGCCGGTGACCGCCACCGGGCGGCCGTCGAGCACCGCCGTCGCCACAGCGCACACAGCGTCCTCGTGGCCCATGAGCGGCTCACCGATCTGCTCGCGGGTGCTCAGGTCCCACACCCGCACCGCCTCGTCGCCGCCGCTGGTGACCGCCACCGGGCGGCCGTCGAGCAGCGTCGTCGCCACCGCCGGCACCGCGGCTCCGTGGCCGGTGAGGGGGCGGCCGGTCTGCTCGCACGTGGTCAGGTCCCACACCCGCACGGTCCGGTCGCCACTGCCGACGAGCGCCACGGGACGGCCGTCGACCACCGCTGTCGCCACCGCGCACGCCTCACCGGTGTGGGCGGCGAGAGGTCGGCCGATCTGCCGGCCGGTGGTCAGGTCCCAGACCCGCACGGCCCGGTCGGTGCCGCCGGTGACCGCGACGGGGCGGCCGTCGAGCACCGCCGTCGCCACCGCCAGCAGCGCGTCGGTGTGACCGGTCGGAATACGGCGCAGGCACCGGTCGAGTTGGGAGCCGGTGGCCCACTCGACGCCCCACCGCGCGGCGGGTTCGCCTGCCACCGGCACCGCGGTGATCCGCGCCGACAGCTCCCGCTCCCCGTAGCGGGCCGCCTCCAGTGCCAGCAGCTGTCGGCGCTCCCCCGCCGTCACCTCACGGGGCAGGCCTGTCGAGACCCGGTACACCGCCGCGGCCAACCGCCCCGCCGGCCCCGGCGCCGCGTCCAGCACCGCCGCCACCGACCCCGGGTCCGCGGTCACCAGGAACCCCGGATCGACCGGCCGGCCGGCGGCCGCCTCGGACCCGTTCACTCAGGCCTCGGTGCGCAGCCGGGTGCGGGTGCGCACCAGGATCCGGCCGAGCATGTTGCGGCCCTTCCCGGTCGTGCCCCGCCCCCAGTAGTGGTCGGTGGTGGTGTCCTCGACGATCTCCTCCTCGCCGGTGGACAGCAGGACGGCGCGGATGTCCTCGTGCGTACGGAACTTGGCGGCCACGGCGCGGCGCATCACGTCGTCCTTGACGCGCTCCCAGTCCCGGCGCAGCGGCCTTGCCGGGTCGCGGCCCAGTTCGGCGGCGCGCAGCGGTGTGCGGGCGCGGCGGATGAGGTCGGCGTGGCGGGTTCCGGTGAACTTCTGTGCCTGGTAGTAGTGTTCGGAGGTCGGCCAGAGGTGGCCGTCGAGTTCCAGGGCGTGTGCGGAGAAGTTGGAGAAGCAGCCGTAGGGGACTTCGTCGGCGCCGTAGAAGTAGATGGTCATCCGGGCCTCGGTGGCAGTGGCGGGGGTCCGCACGGTGCCAGGCGTGGTGTCGTGCCCGCAACCGTTTTTCGCCCGAACTGGTGCGCCGGCGGGCCGGGGCGGGTCAGTCGGCGGCGGGCAGGGCGGGGCGTTCCCGGCGGATCCACTGGCCGGCGGTGCGGCGGGGCGGGCGGACGACGACGCGGCCGAAGCTCTTCTTGCCGACGATTTCCACGCGGAGCCTGACCGGGGTGGCGGGGTCGTCGGGCTGCCGGTCGCGGACTTTGGTGAAGTGCAGGGTGAGGCCGTCGGTGTCGACGTGGATGCCCGGCCTGGTGATCAGTGTCAGGGTCTTGCCCTGCATGTCGAGGTCGATCAGCAGGGTGTCCTCGGTGATCACCGCCTGGGTGAAGTCGAGCGTCACGTCGCACCATTCCAGGGCGAGTTCGAGGCGGCGCGGCACCACCCAGCGTCCGGCGCGCTTGACGGTGCTCCACTTCTCGTCGAGCCGCAGGAGGTCCTTGGCCTGCGCGGCGGCGCCGCCGCCGAAGAGGGCGACGGGCGGCAGGTCGACGGTGAGCTCGGCGAGTTCGGCGACCGTGCGCGCGGACAGGGCGGCTTCCAGGCGCTCGTCCAGTTCCTCGGAGGTCAGCCGGCCGTCGCCCGCCGCGACCCGCAGCTGTTCGGCGACCCGGTCGCGGTCCGTGTGGGAGGCCCGCAGGGCGGGCTTCGCGCTGCGGCCGGAGTGGTTCCCGGTGGGCGAGATCTCTCCCGGCATGCGTCCTGTCCTGGGCTTGGCGGCGGTCTTCGCGCGGCGCGGTCGGCGGCGTCGGCGGGAGCCCACGCTATATCGCGATATGTGTTCCCGCCAACGTCGTTCGGCGCACGGGGCGGGCAGGACGGCGGTCGTGGCCCCGCCGTCCTGCCCGCCCCGCTGTCGGTCAGCGGCAGAACTCGGCCTCGGCGAGGCGGCGTTCGCCGTCGGCCCAGTCGGCGTTGGTGTTGAACACGGCCGTGTGCCGGCCGTCGCGGGTGGTGACCGCCACCGTGGAGGAGCCGTGGATGCCGCCGGTGTGGCCCCAGAGGGTGACCCCGCAGGCGAGTGTCACGGAGCCGATGCCCAGGCCGGGGGCGCCGTCGGCGGGGACCATCTCGTCCAGTTCGGCCTGCGGCAGCAGCTTGCCGCGCATCAGGGCGGAGTAGAAGCGGCCGACGTCGGCGGTGGTGGAGATCATCTCTCCGGCCGCTCCGGCCCACGAGGGGTTGAGTTCGGTGGTCTCCAGCGGGGTCTTGGAGCCGCCGAACAGTTTGGAGTAGCCGAGGGCGTGCGGCCGGGGCAGGCCGGCGGCGGTGCCGGGCAGGGTGGTGGCGGACAGGCCGAGGGGCCGGATGATCCGCTGTTCGATCTCCTCGCCGTAGGGGCGGCCGGTGACCTTGGCGATGACCATCCCGGCCAGCAGGTAGTCGGTGTTGGAGTACTGGGGCTTCTCGCCGGGGTCGAACAGCCTGGGGTGGGAGACCGCGAGGCGGACCAGGTCCTCGGGCCGGTAGGTGTCGTAGCGGTGGGCCATGAAGTCCGGGGAGGCGAGCAGCCGGATCATCTGCGGATCGTCGTCGTAGGAGTACAACCCGCTGGTGTGATTGAGCAGTTGGCGGATGGTGATCCCCGGGCGGTGGATCCCGTCGTCCGGCACGGTGCCGGGCAGCCACCGCTCCACGGTGTCGTCGAGGCCGAGCCGGCCCTCGGCCTGGAGCTGGAGGACCACGGTGGCGGTGAAGGTCTTGGTCACGCTGCCGATCCGGAAGCGCTCGCGGGGCGAGCGGGGCCGTCCGGTGGCGGTGTCGGCGACCCCGACGGCCGCCGACCAGGTGTCGCCGTCCTCCCGGACGCCGGCGATCGTCCCGGGCAGGTCCTCGGCGCGGATCATGTCCGCCATCGCGGTCCGGGTCGCCGCGTGTCTGCCGCCGTGCCCGCGGCTGTCGTCGTCACCGCTGCGGGTGTCGGCCGCCGCGGCCGGTGCCGCCGTTCCCGCCGTCACTGTTCCCGCCGTCACCGCGGCGGCTACCGCTGCCGCACCGAACCCGCGCCGAAGCACTCCTTGCCGAGCCATACCGACCTCCACGGTCCGAATCGCCCGTCCCCCGCTCCTGACCGGACCAACGGCCGGGTCACCGGCGGGAGTTCCCGTGCGAACGGGGCAGTCGGGGCCGGTCGTCGGAAGTCCGCCAGGGGGCCGTCAGGAGGCCGTCAGGAGGCCTTCGGCAGCCGGATCACCGCCGAGCCGCGCACCAGGTCCACGCCGGTGCGGTTCGGCGGGGCGCCGTCCTCGTCGTCGTCGCGCAGCATCAACGCGGACTGGCGTTCCTTGAGTTCGTGCTGCTTGCCCGCCGAGAAGCTGGCATGCAGCTGCTCGAAGCCGGTGGCGGAGATCTGGCCCTGCCGGGCGCTGGTCCGCCAGGGCAGCAGTCCGGCCCGGCCGGCCCGCAGCAGCACCTGGTCGACCACCGCGAGCGCGGTGAGCAGCAGGACGAGCCCGGGCAGCGTCACGAAGATGAGGAACCCCATGCGGCCAGTATCACCGCCCGCCCGGCCGACCGGCCAGGGGGGCGGGGAAAGCGGGCCCGAGGAGCCCGGGTCCGGCGGTCCGAGTAGCCTCGCCCCGTGACGGATCAAGAGGATCAGGAGCAGTACGCCCGGTACCGGGAGGACTCGAAGGTGCTGGCGGTGATCGGCGAGCAGGTCGACGCCCAGCTCGGCCGGGTCACGGTGCGGCTGCCCAGGGCCGTGGCGCAGGCCGCGGTGGACGCCTGGGAGCGTGACGAGTCGGGTGAGCTCGGCGAGGAGACCCATGAGCAGTACGCGTTGCGGGACGATGCCGGCTACCTGGCACTGATCGGCCTGGTGGTATCGGACAAGGGCCGGTGGGAGGGCGAGGAGGTCGTCGTCGACCTGCCCGTCTCCTACGCGGGGGCGGCCGCCCAGGCCGCCGTGGAGCACCGGTCGCCGTGACGGCCGGTGCTCCCGACTGACCGGCCGGCCGGTCGCCCCCCTGGCGGCCGGCCTCCGGGCCCCGCCGGCCGCCGGGGCTACTCCTCGACGCGCAGGACGATCTTCCCCTGGAGGTGCCCCCGTTCGGCGTGGGCGTGGGCGGCGGCGGCCTCCCGCAGGGGGAAGACGCTGTCGATGCCGACCTCGACCCGTCCGGTGTCGACGAGGGCGGCCAGTTCGGCGAGGTCCGTGCCGCTCGAACGCACCTGCCAGGGCTTCTCGTTGAGGAGGATCCCGAGTTCGGCGGCCCGTTCCCGGTGGTAGTCGCCCAGGAAGACGGGGGCGATCCGGCCGCCGCGCCGTACGGTGGGCAGCAGCCGGTGGGCTTCGGGGCCGCCGACGGTGTCGACCAGCAGGTCCACGTCGCGGACGACGTCCCCGGCGGGCGTGCGGGTGTAGTCGACGAACCGGTCGGCGCCCAGGCCCAGCAGGAACCCCTGGTGGCGGCCGGAGGCCACGGCGATCACTTCCTTCGCTCCGGCGATCCGCAGGAGTTGGACCGCGAAGTGGCCGACGCCGCCGGCCGCGCCGTTGACCAGGACGGTGCCGTCGACGCGGCCGGCCAGGTGGCGGAAGGCGATCTGGTAGGCGGTGAGCCCGGCCATCGGCACGGCGGCGGCCTCCACGGGCCCGAGGCCGGCGGGCCGGCGGGCCAGGTCGGCGGCGGGCGAGAGCGCGTACTCGGCGTAACCGGAGGCGCGGCCGGGGAAGTTGACCAGGCCGAGCACCTCGTCGCCGGGCTGCCACTGGGTGACGCCGGGGCCGAGCTCGGTGACGATGCCGGAGATGTCGCTGCCGAGGATGAGCGGGGGCGTCCAGTTCGGCCGGACTTCGACGGGGAAGTTCACGAAGCCGCGTCGCGCGTACCAGTCGGGCGGGTTGACGCCCGCGGCCTGGACGCGTACCAGGACCTCGCCCGGCCCGGGTTCGGGGCGGGTCACCTCCTCGTGGACCAGTTCCTCCGGTTCGCCGAACGCGTGCAGTCGGACGGCTCGCATGGTTGCCATATCCGTGTTCCTCCCCGAATCCCGTGGCGGAGTGCCCCGCGATAGAATCCGGAGCACTGCTCCGGAAATGTAACCGGAGCAGTGCTCCGTCTGTCAATGGTGAGGTGCCGCATGCCCGTCGAGCCGTCCCCAGCCGCGCCCCGCGCCCCGCGCGCCGACGGGCAGCGCAACCGCGACCGCCTCCTCGAAGTGGCGGCGGAGGTCGTCGCGGAACAGGGCGTCCAGGCCTCCCTGCGGGACGTCGCCCGGCGGGCCGGCGTCGGCCTCGGCACGCTCTACCGGCACTTCCCCAACCGGGACGCCCTGCTGGAGGCCCTGCTGCACCGGCGCTTCACCCACCTCGCCGGACGGGCGGACGCACTCGCCGCCGAGGCCCCGCCCGAGCGCGCGCTGACCGACTGGCTGTACGAGTTCACCCTCGGCGCGGGCGCCTACCAGGGCCTGCCGAGCGCCCTGATGGCCACGCTGCGCGATCCGCAGTCGCCCCTGCACGCCTCCTGTCTGACGATGCGTCAGGCCGGGGGCCGCCTCCTGGCCGCGGCCCAGGAGACCGGGGCGGTCCGGCCCGACGTGGCCGCCCTCGACCTGTTCGCGCTGGTCAACGCCCTCAGCTGGATCACCGACCAGGCCCCCTCGCTCGCCGAGCGCCGCGAGCACCTGTTCCGCCTGGTCATGGACGGGCTGCGGCCGGAGAAGGCCGAGGGCGGGCCGGCCAAGAAGGTCTAGCTGCGGGTGAAGGTGCCCAGGCCCTCGTGGTCGAGCTGCTCGACCACCGCCTTGGCGGCCCGGCCGTCGGCGCCCACGGTGAACGTGACGCCGGAGAGGCCGACCGCGTTCTCGCCCCGGGTCCGGAAGGCGAACACGTCGCCGGCGTAGTGCTGGAGCGGGAACTGGAGGCCGCCCGGGCCCAGGCTCATCACCAGCCCGCCGCCGTTGCCGGTGCCGACGGTCAGCGGCCCGTAGTAGCCGTTGGCGTACGTGCCCACGTAGGCGGCGTCGGGCTTGGCGGGGGCGGCGCCGGCCGGGGGCTTGGTGTAGTCGGTCGGCGAGACGGGGCTCTGCGCGGCGGCGGGGACGACCTTGCCCAGGAAACCGAGCCAGTCGACGGTCTCGTGGCCCTCCTGGGCGAGGTCGAAGAACTCCTCGGCCACCGCCTCCGGCAGCCCGGTGGGCTGCCCGTTGGTCAGCACGACGATGCCCAGCCGCTCCGAGGGCAGCAGGGTGACGGTGGTGGCGGCGCCCAGGTCGAAGCCGCCGGAGTGGTTGAGGCGCAGCCGGCCGCGGTTGTCGCGTCCGACGTTCCAGCCGAGGCCGTACTGGGCGGGGTTGCCGGCGGGTGCGGCCGGTGTGCCGGAGAGGATGTGCGGGAGCCAGGTCTCGCCGAGGGCGGCCGGGTCGACGACCTGCCGGCCCTCGTAGCTGCCGCCGGCGAGTTGCAGGCGCATCCAGTGGGTGAGGTCCTGGGCGGTGGAGCTGACGCCGCCGGCCGGGGACTGCGGGTCGGCGTTCTCGGTGGTGCTGACCTGCCAGCCGGTGCCGTCGGCGGTGCGCACGTGCGGCAGGGCCTTGTTCGCCGCGTTGTCGTAGGCGGAGCGCAGAGAACTGGTGGCGGTCATGCCGAGGGGCTTGTAGAGGGTGTCGGCGGCGAGGTTCTCCCAGGAGGAGCCCTTGGCCCTGGCGACGGCGACGGCGGCTTCCGTCAGGCCGTAGTTGGTGTAGGCGTAGGAGGCGCGGAAGGGGGCGAGGGGCTGGTCGCGCAGGTGCTGGAGGATGTAGTCGCGCGGGTAGCCGAGGTCCTGGAGGAGGTCCCCGGCGTGGTCGGGCAGGCCGCTGCGGTGGGAGAAGAGGTCGGCGAGGGTGACGTGGCCGCCGACCCAGGGGTCGGCGAGGGCGAAGCCCGGGTCGTGGGCGGTGACCGGGTCGTCCCAGGTGACGGCCTTGCCGCCGACGGCCGCGGCGACCACGGTGGAGGAGATCGGCTTGGAGACGGAGGCGAGCTGGAAGACGGTGTCCGGGGTGACGGTGTCCGGCTTGCCGAGCTCGCGGACGCCGTAGCCCTTGGCGTGGACGACCTTGTCGTCGTGGACGACGGCGAGGGCGAGGCCGGGCACGCCGGTCCTGCGCATGGCGTCCTGGACGTAGGCGTCGATCCGGTCGACGGCGGCGGCCACCTGCTGGTCGGTCAGCTGGGGCGGCGGCTGCTTCGGGGGCGCGGTGGCCGGGGCGGAGGAGGCGGAGGACTGGCCGGGGGCGGCCTGGGGGTCGGTGGCGGCGGCGGAGGTGCACCCGGCGAGCAGCAGGCCGGCCAGCAGGGGCGCGGCGGCGTTGCGTCCCCGCCGGGCGGCGGTCCGGCGGGCTGCGCCGTGGCGGTGCATCTGGGTCCTCCTCGTCCGGGCGGTACGGCCGTGCCGCCTCATCGCGTGAGTATTCGGCGGGCCGGGACGGGCCACCCGGGTGGCGCGCACCGGGCCGGGCGCAATCCACCCGTCCGGCGGCGGGGGCGGTGCGGATCGGGCTTGACCCTGACGCTGCGTCAGGGTCGCAGGCTTGGCGTATGAGCGAGAACACGAGCACGAGCACGAACGAGAGCACGAGCGCGGGCGAGAACACGAACGCGGGCGAGAGCACGAGCGCGGGCGTGGACCCGGGCACCGGCACCCCGCCCGCCGTCCCGGTCGGGGGCTTCCAGGAGGTCGACGGCCGCCGCCTGTACGTCCACCGCTGCGGCGACGACGGGCCGGCCGTGGTGTTCCTGCCGGGCGCCAGCGCCATCGGCCTGGACTACTACGGCGTCCAGCGGGAGATCGCGGAGTTCGCCACCGCCGTGGTGTACGACCGCGCCGGCACCGGCTTCAGCGACGACGCCGCGCTGCCGCGCACCGCCGCCGAGGTCGCGACCGAGCTGCACGGACTGCTGCACGCCCTGGGCCTGCCCGGGCCGTACGTCCTGGCGCCGCACTCCCTCGGCGGCGCCTACGCGCACCGCTTCGCGCAGCTGTACCCGCGGGAGGTGGCCGGGCTGGTGTGGCTGGACGCCTTCCACCGCGACTGGGACGACTTCATGCCCCCCGGGTTGAGCCTGGCCGCGACCACGGCGATGTCGCCCACCGAGGAGCAGCTGCGCCAGTCGCTGCCGGGGATCCGGCAGATGGCCGCCGAACTGCTGGTGGACTACCCGCCGGACGTGCGGGACGCGGTGGTCGAGTACCACGTGAGCGAGCGGTGGATCCACGCGGGCATCGCCGAGCGGGCGTCGATGCCCGCTCTGGCCGTCGAGTTGAAGGAGGGGGCGGACCTGCCGGACGTGCCGGCGGTCGCGCTGACCGCGCTGGGCGTCGACCCGGGCCAGGCGGCGCTGATGTCGGCGGAGGAGCTGCGGGCGATGCAGGACGGCGAGACGAGGCTGTACGCGGCCATGGTGGGCAGGCTCTCGCACGGGGAGCAGCGGGTGCTGCCGGACGTGGGGCACAGTCAGCTGTGCTTCGAGCGGGCGGACGCGGTGGTGCGGGCGGTCCGGGACGTCGTGGCGTGGTCGGCGGGCGCCTAGACTCGGATGCCTGGTTCGTACGGCCGGGTCGGGTCGGGCGGTCGGGAAGTCCGGAGGCGGGTGCGGTGCTCACGATCGGTCAGCTCGCGGCGACGGCCGGTGTCACCGTACGGACCGTGCGCCACTACCACCAGGTCGGGCTGCTGCCGGAGCCGGTGCGGGACGGTTCCGGGTACCGGCGCTACGACGCGCAGGCGGCGGTGGACCTGATCCGGATCAGGACGCTGGCGGACGCGGGGGTTCCGCTGGCGCGGATCGACGCGCTGCTGCGGGCGCGGCCGGAGGAGTTCGCGGCGGCGGTGGCGGAGATCGACGCCGGGCTGCGGCGCAGGATCGCGGAGCTGGCCGAACACCGGCTGCGGATCGCCGACCTGGCGAGCGGTGAGCGGCTGGTGCTGCCGCCGGAGGTGGTGGCGATCCTGGACCGGATGCGGGCGCTGGGGGTGAGCGAGCGGGCGGTGCTGGTGGAGCGGGACACCTGGATCCTGTTGCGGGCGCTGGACCCGGAGGCGATGCGGCGGGGGGTGGCGGCCAAGAACGCGAGCTTCGACGACCCGGAGACGGTGCGGCTGTTCCTGGTCTGCGACCGGTCGATGGACTGGGATCCGCACGATCCCCGGGTGGACGCGCTGATCGAGGAGCTGGACGCGTGGGAGGTCGCCCACGGGCGGGACAGCAGCGAGCCGGGGAACCTGGGGGTGGTCTTCGCCCGGATCGCGGAGTCCTCGCCGGCGTGGCAGCGGATCCTCCCGGTCCTCGCCCACCGTGCCCTCCGGCGCCGCACGGGCGGGCCGGGCGGGCCGGGCGGGCCGGGCTGAGCACAGTGCCCCGGTGTCCGGTGCCCCGGTGCCGTCCGGGTCAGTTGGCGAGGGTGAAGTCGCCGCCGAGGGGCGCGGCGATCCTGTCCACGCCGGTGAGCGCGGTGGGCGCGGTCACCGGGGTGCCGCTGTCGCTGGTGGTGCCGTCGCCGAGCTGGCCGGAGCCGTTGGCTCCCCAGGAGCGGACGGTGTTGTCGCCGAGCAGGGCGACGGTGTGCTCCCGGCCGCCGGCGACCAGCCGGACGCCGGTCAGGCCCGGGACCGGGACGGGGGTGGTCCGGAAGACGGTGGTGCCGTCGCCGAGCTGCCCGGAGCCGTTGGCGCCCCAGGCCCGGAGGCCGCCGCCGTCGACCACGGCGATGCTGTGGTTGGCTCCGGCCACCAGCCGGGAGATCCCGCCGGACCAGGTGCCGTGGGTGTCGACCGGGGTGTAGCGGTTGATGGTGGTGTTGTCGCCGAGCTGGCCGGTGGCGTTGTGGCCCCAGGCCTTCACGGTGGTGCTCCTGCCCGGGGTGCCGAGCAGGGCGAGGTTGTGGTTCGCCCCGGCGGCGATCCCGGTGGCCCCGGTCAGGCCGGCGACCGGGGCGGGCAGGTTGCGGCCGGCCGATGTCCCGTCGCCGAGCTGGCCGTTGACGTTGTGGCCCCAGGTCCAGACGGTGCCGTCCTCGCGCAGCGCCAGGCTGTGGTCGAGCCCGGCGGCGATCGCGACCACCTTGTCGAGGCCCTCGACCCGTACCGGCACGCTGCTGTCGGTGTTGGTGCCGTTGCCGAGCTGGCCGTGCCGGTTGCGGCCCCAGGCGACCACCGTCCGGTCGTCGAGCAGGGCCAGGCTGTGCGCGCCGCCGGCGGCGATGTCGGTGGCACTGCTGAGGTTGACGACCTGGCCGGGCGCGTTGTGGCCGAACACCGAGCCGTCGCCGAGCTGGCCGGAGCCGTTGGCGCCCCAGGACTGGACCGTGCGGTCGGTCAGCAGGGCCAGGCCGTGGCCGGTGACGGGGCCGGAGCCGCCGGCGGCGATCTTCACCACCTCGGCGCCGGTCAGGCCGAGCACGCTGGTGGCGGTGGTCCGGAAGTCGGTCCAGGTGCCGTCGCCGAGCTGGCCGGCGCGGTTGTTGCCCCAGGCCTTCAGACGCTTCTCTGCCATGCGACGCCGCCTTCGAAGTCGTTTTGACGATCTGTCAGTTCATCGTGCCGACCGGCGGGACGGCCGGCGGGCCTCGCGATCATGGCGGACGCTACCGGGCTTGCGGCGGCGCAGCGGGATGTCGCGGTTAGTCGTACCGGCGCGCGGGGCGACGGGGGCTGACGTCCTTTCGGACAACCGCCCGGACCGTCCGACGGCCGTCGGCCGGTCACCGACCGGCCGCCGCCCCGGGAGGCGGCGGGGCCGCCCGTACGGCGGCCACCGATTCCGGCCACCCCGAACAGTCGTGCCGTTGTGTGCACGACAGGTCACGCCTAGTGTCGATGGCCGCCGTGCGTGGGGAAGCGCACGGCGGCGGGCCGCCGGCCGGCCACGGATGAACCCGTCCGCCGACAGGCGCCGTTGAGCGGATCGGGGCGCACACCGCGCCCCGATCCGCTGCGCGACCGCTGGAGGACCCCGTGACCGTCGCCCCCCGTTCCGTCCGGACGACCGGCCTGCTGATCGCCGCCGGGCTGATCACCGCCGTCGGCCTCGCCACCGCCGCCACCGCCGCCCCGGCGACCGGGGCCTCGAAGGGGTCCGCCGCCCTGCCGGCGCCCGCGCCCACCGTCAACGGCAACTTCACCCTCTGCTCGGGCCCGAACTACGCGTCCTTCGTGGTCTTCGAGAAGCGCAACTCGGCGACCCGGATCGTCGCGCCCAACACCTGCCTCAGCCTCACCCTGACCGGCCAGAGCAGCGAGAAGATCACCCTGTGGGGCGTCCGCCCCGACGGCAAGGAGTTCAAGATCGCCACCGACACCTTCGACGACGCCGTCGGCGAGCGCATCAAGACCCTGGGCACCCCCGACGAGAACGACTGGACCACGTTCTGACGGTCCCCCACCCCGACCGCCCCACCGCTCCCGCAGAAAGGCCCCCGCCCCGGGGGAACCAGAGGTCCGTGCGCGAAGTCATGTCCGGTGTGAACAGTGAAGCCCCCCGCACCGAGCCCCCGACTCCCCCGCCGCCGCGGCTGAACCGCAGGAGACTGCTGCTCAGCGGTGCCGGGGGCCTCGGCGCGCTCGCGGTGTCCGGCGGCATCGGCTGGTGGGCGCGCCGGGAGGGCTCGCGCGGGCCCCGGCTGTGGAGCTCGGACGGGCCGGGCGGGCGGGTCGTGCTGCCCGCCGGGGCACAGCAGGGGCTGTTCGTCTCGGGATACGACGGCACGGTGCGGTCGCTCGATCCGGCCACCGGTGCGGTGCGCTGGAGCCGGCCGGTGCGGGCGGCGGCGGCCGTCGACGGGCTGGGCGACTGGCAGCTGGCGAACTCGGGCGGGTGGCGGGTGGCGGCGGGGGACGGCGTGGTGTGCGCGGTCTCCACGAGCCATCTGCAGGCCTTCGACGCGGTGTCGGGCGACCCGCGGTGGGAGGTGCCGCTGCCGGACTGGGACGAGTCGGCGTTCGAGCAGGGCCCGGTGGTCGGCGGCGGCGGTGTGTTCGCGGTCCACGGGTCCTCGCTGCGCTGCCACGCGGCGGCCGACGGCGCGCTGCGCTGGAGCGGGGACCCGGGCACCTCGGGCGTGCCGGCGCTGGCCGGGGACACCCTGTACGCGGCCGGGCAGCACGGCGGTGTGCTGGCGTTCGACGCGGGCAGCGGTGAGCGGCGCTGGTCGCAGGACGCCGTCGGCAGGGTCACCGTGCCCCCGGTCGTGTCCGGGGGCGTCGTCCATGTGCTGCACAACGGTACGGGGGTGGGTTCCGCGGCCGTGTTCGCGCTGGACGCGGCCACCGGGCGGGTGCTGTGGCAGCGCGGGCGGCTGCCGGTGGCGGGTTCGCTGTCGGTGGCCGACGGGTCGGTGTGCCTGCTCGGCGGGGACCGGCTGATGGCACTGGACGCGGCCGGCGGCGACACCCGCTGGACGGCCGAGGTGCCGGTGGGCCTGGGGCGCGGGATCAGTTCGATGACCGCCGCGGACGGCGGCGTGTACGTGGGGACGAACGACGAGCGGCTGCTCGCGTTCGACCCGGGGACGGGCCGGCCGCGCTGGCGGGACGAGCCGCGGCGGCTGGAGGAGGGCACCGAGTACGCCCGGGTGTCCCTGGCGGCCGCCGGTTCGGCCGTGTTCCGGGGCAGCCGCACCGGGCTGCACGCGCTGGGGGCGCTCCCCTCGGCGTGAGGCGCCCGGGGCGCCGACCGGTCGGGGCCCTGACCCGTCGCGTTCCCCGCGCGGCCCTCGCTCCCCCGGGCGGCGGACCCCCTTGCTAGGATCCGCCGCCGGACGAGTGGATCAAGGAGAGCAGCGGTGGAGCAGGACCGGGTGGAGCTGGCGTACGCGCCGACGGCCGAGGACTTCCGCGAGGCCCTGGCCGCCCAGGCCCGGCACACCGTGCTCGGCCGGCTGGTGCGGGTCGCGGCATGGGTGCCGGCCGGGATCTGCGCGCTCGGCAGCGCACTGAAGGCGGCGGACGGCCAGGCGGGCGCGACGGACGCGGTGCTGCTCGCCGCCCTGGTGGCACTCGCCGTGCTCCTGCCGCGCTACCAGGCCTTCTCGGCGCAGCGGCGGGCGGCCCGGCGCGGCGGCGAGTACCGCGCGGTGGTGGACGGCTCCGGGGTGAGCGTCACCGGCGCGCGCGGCACCCGCGTCCTGCCCTGGGCGCGGGTGCCGCGCTTCCTGGAGACGGAGCGCCTGTTCGTGGTGCTGAACCGCAGCGGGAACTGCTTCCTCGTGCTGCCCAAGCGCGGCACCCCCTCCCCCGACGCGCTGCGCGAGCTGATCGCCCGGCACGCGGCACCGGTGGTACCGGGCGTGCCCGCCGCGCGGGCGGCGGGTCCGGCGGGCGGCTCGAAGTAGCGCGCGACCCTCTCCGGGCGGCGCGCGCGGCGCCCGGCCCGGCGCCCGCCCGGCGGCGGGCGGTGACGCCCCGTCAACGCGGCCGGTTCCTCCGTTCGGGTGAGGGCGGGTGCGGAGCGCACCTCGTCCGGGCCCCGACCGGGCACCACGGCGGCGCCACGGCGCCCCCCGGGCTCCCCATAATCGCGTGGTGATCACATCCTGTGACGAAGCGATCGGCCGACTGCGGTCCGCACCCGGACTCTCGATCTGCCCCCGCCCCCTGCTCGTGCTGCCGCTGCTGCGCACCGGCTGCCTCACGGCGGTGCTCGGCGTCGAAGCCCCGGACGCGGGCTGGGCGGACGAGTTCGGCACCGCCTTCCACACCCTGGAGGCCGCCACCGGCACGCGCGACCACACCGCCACCGGCCCCGGCGTCGACGAGGTGCTGCGCCGCCTGCGCGACGGCGCCCGCCCCTGGCCCGGCGGGGACCTGGCCCTGCTGTCGTACGTGACGGTGCAGCCCCGCTGGCGCACCGCGCTGGAGGCGCTCGGCACCCGGCTGCTGGAGCCTCCCCACCAGCCGTCCCTGCCGGTCATGGGCGACAAGATCGCCCAACGCGCCTGGCTGCGCTCGCTGGGGGCCGCGACACCGCCCGACGCGGTCGTCGACACCCTCGACCACCGCGCCCTGGCCCGCCGCTTCGGCGAGCGCTACGTCGTCCAGACCCCGCGGGGCTCCGGCGGACACGGCACCCACCTCGTCACCCGCGAGGAGGACCTGCCCCGCGCCGGCACGACCGGCCAGGGCACGCACGGCCCGGCGGCGCAGGAGACCGGCCCCTGGCTGGTCAGCGGCTACGTCGAGGGCACCCCGGTCAACGTCCACGGCCTGGTATCGGCCGACGGCACGGTCCGCGTCCTGCGCCCCTCCGTCCAACTGACCCGGGTCGAGGGCGTCGGCGCCGCCTTCGGCGCCTACTCCGGCTGCGACTTCGGCGCCCCCGCCCTGCTGGCACCCCGTGCCCTGGAGCGCGCCACCGGCCTGACCCGGCAGATCGGCGCCGCCCTCGCCCGCCTCGGCTACCGGGGCCTGTTCGGCGCCGACTTCGTCCTCGACGACGGGGACCGGGCCCTGCTGCTCGAACTCAACTGCCGCATGCAGGGCTCGACCTGGCTGCTGGGCGAGCTCGAACTCGCCGAACACGCCCTGCCCGCCGCACTGCGCCACCTCCTCGAACGCCACGGCCACCCCACCGGCGGCGAGCCCCGCACCGACCCGGCCGGCGCCGCCCAGCTGGTGGTCCGGCACACCGGCTCCCCGGCCCGTGTGCGCACCGCGCCGACCGGCGGCCTGCACCGGCTCAAGGACGGGCTGCTCCAACGCTGCGGCGCCGGATTCGGCCTGCTGGAATGCGGACCCGACGACGTCGCCCTGCTCCAACTCCCCTCCCCGGGAACACTGCTGCACCCGGGCGTACCGCTCGCCCGGATCGTCGCCCGCCACCCGCTGACCACCCCCGACGGCACCGCGCTCACCCCGTACGCCCGGCAGCTGGTCGACGCCCTGCGCACCGGCTTCACCCTGGAGCCGGCGCGCCCCGCCGACCCCGCCGAGACGGCAGGGGCAGCCGAGGCGGCCCGTACGGCAGGGGCGGCCCTGCCGTGCTGAACCCGCCGACCCCGCCGCCGTTCCCGCTGTACGTGCGCACCGCGCTGCCCGCCGACCTGGAGCGGCTGGCCGCACTGCGGGCCGGCGCCGCCGCCTGGATCGCCCGCACCCACGGCTCCCCCCAGTGGTCGGCCCCCTACGACGCCGAACACGGCCTGGCCCTGATCGCCCGGGGCGTCACGGCGGTGGCCGCCCTGGAGCCCGACGGCGCCGTCATCGCCACCGTCACGCTCCGCCCCACCGTCCGCAGCCGGCTCTGGACCCCCGAGGAACTCGCCCGCCCCGCCCGCTACTTCAGCCGCTTCACGGTCGACCGCGAACACGCCGGACGGGGCATCGGCGCCCGCCTGGGCGACTGGGCGCGGTGGCGGACCGCCCTGGCCGGCGCCCAGGTGCTGCGCGCCAACGCCCGCAGCGACAACACCGCCCTGCACGCCTACTACCGCGCCCACGGCTGGCGCTGGGTGCGCACCGTCCCCGGCAGCCTCAGCGGCGCCCTGTTCGAACGGCCCGCGAGCCCCGTACGGCCCCCGGAGGTCCACGAGACCGGCCACCGGCCGCTGCCGCCCTGACCCGGACCCCGGCCGCCCCCGGACGGCTGACCCGCCCGGCGCAGCGGGCGGGCCGGGAGCAGGCCGGGGACGGACGGACGTGCTAGCAATGAGCGCAGGGGCGGGGTTCACGGGAAATCCCCAGCACGCACGCACTCGAAGCCGGAGACCGCCTTGTCCCACCACCTCAGCGGACCGAACCTGCGCTCACCCGACGGTGACGCGCGCCTGGACCTGACCGACCTGTTCGCCTTCGCCTCGCCGGAGCCGGGCCGGACCGTGCTGATCATGAACGTCAACCCGGTCGCGCCGACCGGCGGGCAGGCCTTCCACCCGCAGGCGGTGTACCGGATCAACGTCGACACCGACGGCGACAACCGGGCCGACCTCGCGTTCAGCTTCACCTTCTCCGAGCCGGACGGGGACGGCGCGCAGCGCATGACGGTGCGCCGGGCCACCGGCGAGGGGGCGCGCGGGCACGAGGCGACGGGCGAGCCGCTGGCCTCCGACGCCCCGGTGAGCTTCACGGGGAGCCCGGCGGTGGTGGAGGCGGGCCCGTACCGGGTGAGCGCGGGGCTGCGCAGCGACCCGTTCTTCGCCGACCTGGACGGCATCGTCAAGGACTTCCAGTGGACGGGGGTGGACTGGGGCGCGGACAAGAACGTGTTCGGGATCGTGCTGGAGGCGCCGGAGGCCGAGTTCGGCGACGCCCCGCAGATCGGGGTGTGGGCGCGGGTGAGCGTGCGCAAGGACGGCCGGCTGGTGTCGGTGGACCGGGGCGCGCACCCGTCGCTGACGGCGTACTTCAACGAGGAGGACGTCAAGGACGCGTACAACGCCGGGGAGCCGGCCGAGGACTGGCAGACGTACCGCGAGCCGTGGACGGCCAAGCTGCAGCACTTCGGCAAGTACACGACGGACGCCGCCGAGGCGCAGCTGCGGGTGGTGCTGCCGGACGTGCTGCGCTACGACCGCACCCGCCCGGCGGGCTACCCGAACGGGCGGGCGCTGACCGATGACGTGACCTCGGCGCGGCTGTCGATGCTGACCGACGGCGCGGTGCCCACGGACCACATCGGCCCGCACACCGACCTGCTGCCCGCCTTCCCGTACCTGGGCCACCCGCACTGAGCCGGGCGGGCCCGGGGCGCCCGCGCGCGGGAAGTCGGACGGGCCGACTTCCCGTGCGCGGCGGGCCGGGGCGCGGCGCGCCCTTAGGGTGGCGGGCATGGCTCTTCCCGTCGAACTGGTGGTCTTCGACTGTGACGGCGTGCTGCTCGACAGCGAGCGGCCGGCGGTGCGGGTGGACGCGCGTGTGCTGGAGGCGGTGGGGTGGCCGCTGTCGGAGGAGGAGATCGTCGAGCGCTTCCTCGGCCGTTCGCACGCCTTCATGACCGCCGAGATCGAGGCGCACACGGGCGTGCCGCTGGAACCCGGCTGGGACCGGCGCTTCCAGCACCTCTACGACGAGGCGTTCGCCGCGCTCGCCCCGGTGGAGGGGGTGGTGGCGGCGCTGGCCGAGCTGGAGCGGGCCGGGACGGCGGACTGCGTGGCCTCCTCCAGCAGTCACGCCCGGCTGCGGTCGACGCTCGGGCGCACCGGCCTGCTGCCGCGTTTCGCCGGACGGGTCTTCAGCTCGCAGGACGTGGAGCACGGCAAGCCCGCCCCCGACCTGTTCCTGCACGCGGCCGCGACGATGGGCGTCGCGCCGGCCGCCTGCCTGGTGGTCGAGGACAGCAAGTACGGCATCGCGGCGGCCCGGGCGGCCGGCATGCGCTCGCTGGGCTTCCACGGCGGCCTCACCCCCGAGCACTGGCTGGCCGGCCCGGGCACCCGCACCTTCGCCGACATGCGCGAGCTGCCCGCCCTGGTCGCCGGGGCCGTCGACCTGCCCCTGCCCTGACGGGGCGGTGAACGGGATCGCCGCCCCGGGCCGTTGGGGGAGGTGGAGGAGTCGGGGCGGTGTGGTGACAGGAGGCGAAGGCGTGGCGGGCGACCCCATGGTCATCGAGCGGGTGCAGCGGTTGGCGCGGGACGCGGACCGGGACCTCGCCCCCGTCTACGGGCCCGTGCCGCCGAGGCCGGAGGCGGAGTCGCCGTGGCCGGGGCCCGAGTCGCCGTGGCGCCGGCCGCTGGACGCCATGGGCACGGTGCTGGTGCCCCCGGAGGCCCGGCCGACACCCGTCGCGCCCGCCCCGCCCGCCCCGCAGGCACCGGCCCCGGCACCGGCACCGGCACAGGCCCCCGCACCCGCACCCGCACCCGTGGCGCTCCCCCAGGCCCCGGCAGCGGCCCCCGCCCCGCCACCCGCACCCGTGGCGCTCCCGCCGCAGGCACCGGCCGCTGCCGTACTCCCCCAGGCCCCGGCGCCCGTCGCGCTCCCGCCGCAGGCCCCGGCGCTGTCGCCGGCCCTGCTCGTGGGCGTACCGGCCGCGCTGCCCCTGCTGCCCGTACAGCCGGCGGAACCCCTGCCGCCCGCCCAGCCCGTCCAGCCCGTCCCGCTCGGGCAGCCCGCCCAGCCGGCGCTGCCCGCGCACGCGGCGGCCGGGTCCGCCGCGCGGCGCGGCATGCGCGGGCTCGGCAGCGGACTCGGCAGCGGGCTCGGCCTGGGCCGGGGCGAGCGGGAGCGGGAGCGGCTGGAGGCCGTCATCCGCACGCCGCTGCACCGCTCCTACCGGATCGCGGTCATCGGCCTCAAGGGCGGTGTGGGCAAGACCTCCGCGACGCTGGCGCTGGGGTCCGTCCTCGCCGAGACGCGGTCCGACAAGGTGATCGCCGTCGACGCGAACCCGGACACCGGCACCCTGAGCCGGCGGGTCCGCCGGGAGACCTCGGCCACCGTCCAGGACCTGCTGGCCGCCGCGCCCTCGATCACCGGCTACATGGACATCCGCCGCTTCACCTCGCTGACCCCCGAGGGGCTGGAGGTGCTGGCCAACGACCCGGACCCGGCGGTCGCCACCAGCTTCGGCGGCGAGGAGTACCGGCAGCTGGTCGACCTGCTGGCCCGCCAGTACCCGATCGTCCTCAGCGACTGCGGCACCGGCCTGCTGCACGGCTCCATGGCCGCCGTGCTCGACCTCGCCGACCAGCTGGTCATCGCCGCCACCACCAGCATCGACGGTGCCAGCGGCGCCGGCGCCACCCTGGAGTGGCTGTACGCGAACGGGTACGGGGCGCTGGCGCAGCGCAGCGTGACGCTGATCTCGGGCGTGCGCAGCACGGGCCGGGTGGTGAAGGCGGAGAACCTGGTGGCGCACTTCGAGAGCCTGTGCCGGGCGGCCGTGGTCCTGCCCTTCGACGAACACCTGGCCCTGGGCGGGACGTTCGAGCCCACCAGGCTGCGTCAGCGGACCCGCCGCGCCTACCTGGAACTCGCCGCCCTGGTCGCCGAGGGCATGGGTTCCTGAGGCACCGCCCGCCCCGGCCGCCCGGGCCGTCGGGGCGGGAACCGGGGCCGGGAGGTCAGACCTGCCAGCGGCCGGGGCGCCAGGTGCGGCGGCGGCCGGCCGTGCAGACCAGGGCGGTGCCGGTGACCAGGGCCACGCCGGTGAGGACGGCGAGCGCCGTCACGACCGCCTGGCGGCCGGCGTCGTCCGGTGGCGGCGGCCGCAGTGCGGTCGCCACCGGGGCCGGCAGGGCGGCCGGCGCGGCGGCGGCCGGGGCCGGGGCGCCGACGGCGGCCGCCGGGTCGACCGTGCCGTAGCCGAGGCGGGGGTCCGGCAGGGCGGTGCCGGGGTGGTAGGCGGTCGAGGTCAGCCGGTCCTTCAGCTGGGCCGGGGCGAGGTCCGGCCGGTAGCCGAGGACCAGGGCGGCGGTGCCGGCCACCTCGGCGGCGGCGAAGCTGGGCCCCGAGCCGGTGAAGTAGCCCTTGCCGCCCGGTCCGACGCTCATCATCGCGGCCCCCGGGGCCACCAGGTCGACCCTTCCGGCGCCGCCGCCCGTACCGCCCGTACCGCCCGCGACCTGGCCGAGCGAGGCGGCCTGGCCGGTCCCGCCGGAGCCGCCCGCGCCGCCGGCATCGGAACCGCCGCCGGGCGGGGCGCCGTTGGGCCCCAGGTCGGAGACCGTCAGGACCCCTGCGGGGGCCGGGACCGCCGCCGATCCGTTCTGGTCGGGACCGGCCGGGGCGACCACCAGGGCGCCCTTGGAGTCGGCGTAGCGGACCGCGCCGGCCACGTCCGCGTCGCCGCCCGGCAGGGGCAGGGCCACCGCGATCACCCGGGCCCCGCCGTCGGCCGCGTCCCGGACGCCCTTGGCCAGCAGGGCCGCAGTGGTGTTCCCGGCGTCGTCGGTGACCGCCACGGCGAGGATCCGCGCCTCGGGGGCGATGCCCGCGAAGCCGACGCCGTCGCGGTGGCGGGCCGCGATCAGCCCGGCGAGGAAGGTGCCGTGGCCGACGCAGTCGCGGGTGGAGGCGCCGGTGCCGAACTCGCGCGGCCCCGGCGTCAGGCGCTCGCCCAGCACGCCGGAGGACGGGTCGACCCCGGAGCCGACGACGGCGACGGTCACCCCGGCGCCGCGGCCGAGCTGCCAGGCGGTCTCGGGGCGCAGGAAGGTCTGCGCCCACGGCATCCGGTCGGTCTCCTTCTCGGAGGGCTTCACACAGCCCTCGGTCCGGTCCGCCGTCCGGATCTGCGCGATCACGGGCAGCGCCCCGGGGTCCGTGCCGCCGGAGGGGCCCGCCCCGGGGCGCACCGCGCCCGCCGTCGCACCCGCCGTCGCACCCGTCGCACCCGTCGCACCCGTCGCCGGGCCGGTGGCGGGCACGCCCGGGGACGCGGCCGGCAGGCCGGGCACGGCCAGGGCGGGCGCGGCGGGCACCAGCAGCGCGCCGCAGCACAGCGCGGCGGCCAGCGCCGGGCCGGGCGCGGCGGCCCGCGGCCGGGCGGCGACGGGGGGGCGGGGCCCGCCGCCCCGCCCACCCCGCGCCCCCGGGGGAGCGGGGGGGTGTGCAGCGGCCGCACCCGGGCCAGGGCCCCCA